>JAEZXP010000057.1 GCA_023419655.1 Bacillota bacterium
ACACGGTATGCCTGATAATATATAGTAAAGAAATTGAGGAGGTAAGCTGATGTTAGCAAATCTTGCAAGGAAGGATTACGGTACGATGATTTCCAATAGCTGCTCGTTTTGGCGATGTTATAAGTCGGTGTAAAAGCAGCTTTAGAAAACATGAAGACGGACGATTTAATTTTATGAATGAAAGGATAAGTAACTTTATGAAGAAACTAATTGCAGGTTTACTGGTGTTTGGCTTATTATTAACCGTTACCGCTTGCTCGAATACGAAACAGTCTCCTTCACCGGGAACGGATTCTGAATTACCCGGTTCAAATAATGAGGAGTCGAAACTTGAACAAACAACAATTAATCTGGGTCATCTTAATTCCACGGCCCATCTCCTGGCTTTTGTGGCACAGGAAGAAGGGTATTTCAAAGAGGAAGGGCTGACGGTAACCCTTACGCAATTCTCCAGCGCTTCCGAGCTTTCGGCAGGACTTCTGTCGGGAAAGCTGGATGTGGCATTCATCGGTTCGGTTCCGGCCCTCACGTTCCAAAGTAAGGGGCAGGACCTTTCGATTTTCGGCGGTGCAATGACGAACGGACATGGTTATGTCATTAAGAAAGAATTTACCGAAGGTGTTAGCGACGTTGATATACATATTCTTAAAGGCCGGAATGTAGCATCCGTTAATAACAGTATTCAGGATGCCGAACTACAGATACTTTTGAAAAATGCAGGAATTGAAATTGGTGAAGGCAGCGATAAAGTAAATATTGTTTACTTTGACAGCCAAAAGGATGCCTATGCGGCTTTGCAAAATAGCACAATTGATGCGGCTTCCGTTTATTCGCCTTATGCGTCTCTTGCAAAAGGCCAGGGCTACGAAGTGGTTTACTACTGCTCGGAAGAGGAGGCGTTAAGAAACCAGCCTTGCTGCCGTCAGGTTGCCGCGACCGGCGCTCTTGCCGAGAAGCCGAATACATACACCGCTTTGGAAAGGGCTTTGATTAAGGCTTATAAGTTCTCTCAGGAAAATGAAGATAAAACAATTGCAGATGTTAAAAAGTATATTGATATTGAAGAAGATTACATCCGCACCGAGGTATACGGCGGTTACAGTGTTTCCAGTCCTGACCCGGACAAACAAGCGACAATTGAACTAAAAAATACAATTGTTGCGCTGGGATATACGGAGGATTATGATATTGAACCGCTGTACAATACCAGCATTTATCAAAAAGCATTGAAGAGCCTGATTGACGAAAATCCGGACGATGCTATTTATCAGGAGCTTCTGGAACATTTCAACGAATTTGAGTAAAAATGAAAGCGGAATGGGGCACTTTCCATTCCGCTGCTTTAAGGAAATATCAGCATAGAAAACAGTGAGGTGAACCCCTTTGAAAAAAATAGAGATACGAAATTTGACGGTTGATTATACGGAGAAAAATAATCGGTTCACAGCGTTAAAAGACATTTCTTTTTCCATTAATGAAGGTGAATTTGTCAGTGTAATCGGCTCCAGTGGCTGCGGTAAGAGCACACTTTTAAGCGTTTTAGAAGGTCTTAGTTCTCCTACGGACGGAACGGTGACCATTGACGGGAATCGGATTAATGGAACCGGAACGGACCGCGGTGTTGTATTTCAGCACTATTCACTCTTTCCGTGGATGACAGCCCGTAAAAATGTAGCCTTTGGTATTAAGCAGGTTAAGAAAGGTATCTCAAAATCAGAACGGCTTAAAATAGCAGATGAGTTCATGGACAAAGTGGGACTGGAAGAGTTTAAGCATAAATACCCTTCCCAGCTGTCCGGCGGTATGCAGCAGCGGGTGGCCATTGCCCGGGCGCTGGCGATGGATACCGATATTCTTCTAATGGATGAGCCGTTTGGTGCAATTGATGTGAAGAACCGGACGCTGCTGCAGGAGCTTCTATTAAAATTGTGGGAAGGAGACGGAACACAAAAAAAGAAGACGGTAGTATTCGTAACCCATGATGTAGACGAGGCAATCTTACTTGCCGACCGAATTGTTATGATATCTCCAAGCCCCGGAAAAGTACTGAAAGAAATTGCGGTTCCGTTTTTAAGGCCAAGAAAGCGTACCGGCCTTGTGAATACCAAAGAATACACTTCCTTTAGAAATGAACTGCTTTCATTATTCTACGGAGGAATTGCCGACAAAATTGGCGGGGACGAGGTGGTGCTGTAATGTCTTTTAAAAAAAGATTTATTCGGACAACAAACCTGTTATTTCTTATACTTATTCTCGTTCAGCTGCTTCCGAATGCTATAGAAGGGGAAGCCTTTGCTTCGCATACGGTTTGGTTTGCAATGGGTGTTGAGATACTGGTACTGGCGATATCGGCACTTTCAAAAAAGGAAAAAAACCTTCATTTGTTTTTGGATATTATCAGCTTCATCTATGTACTTCTGATTCTTTGGACATTGGCAACCGTCAAATTCAATATTTTGAATGAAGCGCTATTCCCTGCACCGGGAAAAGTATTTGAACAGTTCATCCGGGACTATAATAAGCTTTTGGTGAATATAAAAAGCTCCGTTGGTATTATTGTTCAAGGGTACTTGCTGGCGTCGGTGATTGCTATTCCTTTAGGATTATTCCTTGGTTGGAATAGCAGACTTGGAAACGCAGCCACTTACATATCAAAGTTCCTTGGCTCAATTCCTCCAATTGTATATATCCCATATGGCATTGCTCTTTTGCCTACTTTTCGTTCTGTTTCGGTTTTTGTGATTTTTCTGGCAACCTTTTGGCCGGTTCTGGCCAGTACCATGAGCGGAGTACTAAATGTAGAACAAAAAGTAATTGACTCAGCAAGAGTATTAAATGTTAACAGTTTTACCATGATGTTTTCTATTATTTTGCCTGCGGCTCTTCCTCAGATTTTTATCGGATGTAATCAGGGACTTAGCGTATCCTTCATTCTCCTGACATCTGCCGAAATGATTGGGGCCCGTGACGGTCTGGGCTATTATATAAAAAATTATTCTGATTTTGGCGACTATACGCGAACCATTGTCGGCCTGTTGCTGATTGGTATTGTTGTCGTTGCAATCTCGTTCCTGTTCAATCAATTGCAGCGGTACTTGTTAAAATGGAAAAGATAATGGAGGTATTGATGTGACAGAGATTATATGGTGCGGCAGAGGAGGCCAGGGAGCTTTCACTGCGGCAAAACTACTGGGAGCGGCTTATGCACTTCGGAATGAAAACAGTTTTTCGCTGGCGTTTCCTTCTTTTGGGCCGGAACGCCGGGGAGCACCGGTCAGGGCCTTTAGCAAACTGAATGATGCACCGATTGGAAACCGCAGTGAGATAGAAAAAGCAGATTATATTGTTTACCTTGATGAGACATTGTTTTCGGACAATGCTTTTTCAAAGCTAAAACCGGATGGGAAGATTCTTTTGAATACAAGGCATCGCTTTGACGACGACAGAATCGTCACAATTGACGGAACGGCCCTTGCTCTCGAAATACTGAAGCTGCCTATTACGAATACCATCATGCTTGGAGCTTTTACCGTCATGTATGGCGAGATTTCTCTTGTGGATACCGAGGAGGCTATCCGCAGGTATATGCCGTCAAAGCTGCATGAGGTCAATATTACAGCGGTTAGGCAGGCAGCTGCTGCGGTCAGGAAGGAGGCCATTGGATGAAGCCGTTTTTAAGGGAGAAATATCCGAATACACCGGATGAAATTCCGGACACAACCGCTTATGAAGCAGGGTATCTTGTTACAAAGAATGCCGACTGGCGGAATGTACGTCCGGTGGTTGAACTGGAAAAATGCATTGGATGTCTTCAGTGCTACTTATATTGTCCGGACGGCGTTATTAGAAGGGAAGGCAAAAAGGTGGCGGTTGATTATGATTTTTGTAAGGGCTGCGGTATCTGCAAGAAGGTCTGCAGGCCGGGAGCGATAAGAATGGAGGCTGAAGAGTAATGGCAAAATATTTTTTATCAGGAAATGAAGCCTTTGCCTATGGAGCATGCCTTGCACGTCCGCAGGTTATCTCGGCATATCCGATTACTCCGCAGACGATTGTTGTTGAGAAGCTGTCCGAGATGGTTGAGGATGGAAGCCTTCATGCGGAATTTATCCATGTGGAGTCCGAGCATTCGGCACTTTCATGCGCAATCGGGGCATCGGCGGTGGGTGCCAGGGCCTTTACTGCAACGTCCTCACAGGGGCTGTTGTATATGGCGGAATGTCTTCCCTATGCAGCAGGCGGACGCTTCCCGATTGTGATGATGAATGCGAACCGTTCCACAGCTTTACCTTGGAATATTTACGGCGACCAGCGGGATTCTCTCTCCCAGCTTGACGCCGGATGGATACAGGCCTATGCAGGGAATGCACAGGAAAGCTTAGATTTGGCTTTGATGAGCTTTTTCATTGCCGAGCAGAAAGAGGTTTCCACGCCTTTTATGGCAAACCTTGACGGTTTTGTTCTGACCCATACCTATGAAACAGTGGATGTACCGGAGCAGGCAGAGGCAGATTTGTTTTTACCTTCCTATAAGACAGAGAATAAGCTGGATTTTGAACATCCCCGTAATCTTGCCTTTTCAGCCGGTCCCGAGCACAATATGGTTTTTAAGTATAAGGAGCATATCGGAATCCTTCATGCCAGAAAGGTCATTGCACAGGCAGAAGAAAAGTTTGCCGAAATCTTCGGAAGAGCTTATACAGGGCTTACAGAAAACTATCGGACGGATGACGCTGAGTATATCATTATCACCCTTGGCAGCATTGCCGGACTGGTCAGGGAAACCGTCGATAAGCTGAGAGAAAGCGGTAAAAGGGTTGGCCTTTTGCGTATTCGCTATATGCGTCCGTTTCCTAATGATGAAATCTGTCAGGCCGTAAAAAATGCGAAAGCGGTGGCGGTTTTGGAAAAGGATATTTCCTTCGGCAACGAGGGTACGGTCTATACCAATGTCAACTCTGCATTATACAAGGCCGGATTATTGGTGCCATCGTCTAATTATATCGGCGGACTTGGCGGCAAAAACATATCAGAGGAAGAGATTGTAAACATATTTGATGACTTGAAAAAAGAAAAACCGGCTGTCCGGTTTTTGGGTATCGGAGGTGACGGAGAATGAGCCTGACAGCAAAAACATTAAGTGAGGAAGAATTCTTTTACGGTCATAAGGCCTGTGCAGGCTGCGGAGGCAGTCTTGCAGTAAGAATTGCGCTTAAAGTGTTGGGGGAACGCTCAGTTGCGGTGTTACCGGCCGGATGTATGTCGGCGGTCGGCTTTAATTTCCCGCAGCTTTGCTTTGGAAATAATGCAATCATATCAACGTTTGCCGGTACAGCTTCTATGCTGACCGGAATTGAGGCGGGACTTCGGGCGCAGGGAATGAAAGATTTCCATGCGGTGGGCTTTGCCGGTGACGGCGGAACAGCCGATATCGGAATTCAGGCTCTTTCCGGTGCAATTGACCGCAACGATGATATTTTATATATCTGCTATGATAACGAGGCCTATATGAACACCGGAATTCAGAAAAGCTCCCTGACACCATTTGGTGCAAGGACGACCACAACTCCGGCGGGGAAAAACATCCGCGGTAACATTCGGCCTAAGAAAAATATGTTCGAGATTGCGGCTGCCCATGGGATAACCTATGCCGCTACCGCCAGCGTCGGATATCTGAATGATTTTATGCGTAAGGTTGAGAAGGCGTCAAAAATCCGGGGAACAAAGTATATTCATGTAATAGCTCCCTGTCCGACCGGCTGGAGTACACAGACGTATGAAACGATTGAATTGGCAAAAGAAATCGTTGACTGCGGACTTTGGTATCTTGCCGAATATGAGAACGGTGAATTTGTCTTGAATTTTTCGCCTGAGAAATTCTCTGACATCGGAGCTTATGTCAAACGACAGGGCAGATTTAAGCATATGACGGAGGATGATATTCAATTCATTCAGGATTCCTGCAGCAAGAAGTGGGAGTACATTCGTAAAACCTTTAAATCAAACTAGGAGGAAACAGTAATGAGTGAAAGAAAGTATTGGAACGAAGAGATTGAAACCATGCCCAGAGAGGAGCTGGAAAAGAGGCAGCTTGCCGATTTGCAGGAGATTGTAAAGTTTGCGTATGACAACGCTCCTCATTATAAGCGTTCCTTTGATGCGGCAGGTTTAAAGCCTGAGGATATTCAGTCTCTGTCGGATATTCAGAAACTTCCGTTTATCGATAAAAAGACGCAGCGTGATACACAGGGAGTAGGCTCCTTTTTGGGAGAGCTCTGTGCCGTACCGGAAGAAGAGGTGATTTTTATTTCCACTTCGTCGGGCTCCACAGGGGTTCCGACCATGAGCCCTTTTACAAGAAAGGACTTTGACGAGTTTCAGGATACCGAAAGCCGCTGGTTCTGGCAGGCGGGAATGCGGCCGAAGGACCGTTATGTCCATGGGCTGAATTTTTCGTTATATGTCGGCGGACCGGATGTTATCGGAGCTCAGAATCTGGGTGCGCTGTGTATCTGGGCAGGCACGCTTCCCAGTGAGAGACTGCTGTTCGTACTTAAGACCTATCAGCCGACCGTTATTTGGACCAGTCCGTCTTACGCATGGCAGTTGGGTGAAAAAGCACTTAAAAGTGGTATCGACCCGAAAAAGGACCTTTCCATAAAGAAAATTATTGTTGCCGGGGAGCTTGGCGGTTCGATTGAAGCCACCAGAAAAGCAATCGAGGATTTGTGGGGTGCTGAAGTCTATGATTTTTACGGATTATCAGATATTTTCGGTGCCTGTGCAGCAATGTGTGAGGTAAAGGATGGTTTGCATATCGCGGAAGACCATATTCTGGTCGAGACCATTGATATTCATACCGGCGAGATAGTAGAGCCCGGGGAGGTGGGAGAGCTGGTATACACAACACTTCGCAAACACGCAAGGCCTTTGATTCGTTTTCGTACCGGCGATATCGGCAGGATAGATTATACTCCCTGCCCCTGCGGACGCACCCATGGCAGAATCCATATCAACGGAAGAAAGGATGATATGTTTATCGTTTCTGCTGTTAATGTATTCCCCAGTGATATTGAGGCCGTCATTCGTGAGCTGAAGGGAATAACCGGTGAATACCTGATACGGATTATTGAAAAGGATTATACGAGCAAATTCTCTGTAGAAGTTGAAAAGAATGCGGATAATAATGAATCAGATGATAATGTAGCGGTTCAGGTTGCCGAAGCATTGAAAGCAAGAATCGGTGTGAAGCCCTATCGTGTTAAGGTACATCCCGATGGTGCACTGAACACACGGTCAGAGCACAAGGCGAAGCGCGTTATTGATGAACGCGGTCTTAGCCAAACGATATAAGGAGGGTTATTCTATGCCTGAACTTTCAAAAAGAACAGCTGATTTTACCGACTCAGTCATTCGCAGGATGACCCGGGTTTCACTGGAATATGGAGCGGTAAATCTTTCCCAGGGATTTCCGGACTTTGAGCCGCCCAATGAAATTCTGGAGCGTCTCTGTGAAGTCACTAGAGAAGACTTTCATCAATACTCCATTACATGGGGGGCACAAAACTTTCGGGAAGCACTGGCTGATAAGCAATCCCGGTTAATGGGGCGAAAGATAGATATGAACAGCGAGGTTGTCGTAACCTGCGGCAGTACCGAGGCAATGATGGCTGCGATGATGACGGTAACGAATCCGGGAGATAAGGTGATTGTTTTTTCTCCCTTTTATGAGAACTACGGTGCCGATGCAATTCTTTCCGGTGCGGAGCCGATTTATGTTCCGCTTCATCCGCCGGAGTTTAATTTTAATGCCGGCGAGCTGGAAGCGGCTTTCAGGCAGCGCCCCAAGGCTTTAATCCTATGCAATCCTTCCAATCCGTGCGGAAAGGTGTTCACATACGATGAATTGAAGCTGATTGCCGATTTGGCCGAAAAATACGATACCTTTGTAATAACGGATGAGGTTTATGAGCATATCGTTTATAAGCCGAATAAACATATCTATTTTGCCTCCCTTCCCGGTATGTGGGAACGCACCATATCCTGCAGCTCACTCTCAAAAACCTATTCGATTACAGGCTGGCGGCTGGGATATATTATTGCACCCCGGCATATTATTGAGGTTGCAAAAAAGGTTCATGATTTTCTCACGGTAGGCGCTGCGGCTCCCTTACAGGAAGCGGCAGTAACCGGACTTCGTTTTGAGGATGCGTATTATGATGCACTTCTGGCAAAGTATACCGGCAAACGGGATTTGCTTCTTGGCGGACTGAAGGATTTGTCTATCCCGCATACTGTACCGCAGGGTGCTTATTATGTTTTACTTGATATCTCGGAGTTTGGCTTTGACAGCGACCTGGAATTCTGTGAGGTGTTAGCGCGGGACGTTGGCGTGGGAGCCGTACCGGGTTCCGCATTTTTCAAAGAAAATGTGAATCATCTGATTCGGCTGCATTTTGCAAAGAAGAATGAAACCCTAAATGAGGCTCTGAACAGGCTGGGAGACCTGCGTAAGAAGATACGTTCCCGTAAACCGTTTTGAATGTTATCCTTGACAGTCCAAGGTTTTCCTTGATATTATAAGGATACAATAGAATAACTCATGAGGGAGTAGTTGGCGTGTATGCGCGGCAAGTCAACATACTGACCGGTTTTCGGTCTGGCTTGTCTTAAATAATGAGACTCATGTACGGCTTATAATAGCGTCGTATGTGATTTTTTTAACAATCAGGAACTCAGGTATGGCTCTGGTAAGCGATACTTGAGTTTTTTATTATGTATACTTCTATACTTCGAATAATAGTAGGGAGGGTGTTCCATGTCTATGATTGCAATCAAAGACCTGCATAAGTTCTATGGTGAGGGCAGCGGACGAGCGGAGGTTTTGAAAGGTATTACTTGTGACATTGAAGAGGGGGAAATATGTGTATTACTGGGTCCGTCAGGCTCCGGGAAATCAACGGTATTGAATGCCATAGGCGGCATTGAACCAATTGACGCAGGCGATGTTGTGGTTGGCGGTACATCTCTAAGCAGCCTGTCGTCCAAAGCACTTTCCCTGTATCGCAGGGATTCGCTTGGCTTTGTATTCCAATTCTATAATCTGGTTCCAAACCTGACTGCAAAGGAAAACATTGAAGTGGGAGCATATTTGAGCAAAAACCCATTGCCGCTGGATAATTTGCTTCATACGCTGGGGTTATGGGAGCATCGTAACAAGCTGCCCAGCCAGTTGTCAGGCGGACAGCAGCAGCGATGCTCGATTGGACGGGCGCTTATCAAGAATCCATTGGTACTGCTTTGCGATGAACCTACCGGCGCACTGGACTATAACACGTCAAAAGAAATACTCAGTTTAATTGAATCTGTCAACCAGCAATTTCATACCACGGTGATTCTGGTTACACATAACGAAGCCATCAAAGGAATTGCACACCGGGGCATGAATCTTCGTGACGGTTTAATCACAGAGAACACCTGCAATGATAACCGTATCCCGGCACATGATTTGATATGGTAAGGGAGGTGTGGATGTGAGGAATCCTTTACATAAAAGATTTAAGCGTGAAATTAAAACGCATGCCGGACGCTATGTTGCAATTCTTATTATTTTTATTGTGATGGTGACGATTATCTCCGGCTTTCTTGTGGTAGCGAATGGTGTCCGCCTTGCCTATGAC
>JAEZXP010000143.1 GCA_023419655.1 Bacillota bacterium
GCATACATAGCATTAATACACATAAAAGGATTGATATTCGTTTCAATTTCTTTCTGTTTCTAAAATTGACAGGCATAGGATAGCCCCTCCCCATTAAGGATAATTTTTATATTATACGTCATTAAAGATATATGCTATCATTAGTTTAGGATATAAAAATAGGTAAGTCAATATCTTTATATCCTCTATCCCAAAGTAAATCAAACCTGTCTCTTTGATGTCATTTTAAGAATATTATCAGTTAACAAAAAAGAACAGGGTACACAACTTGCGTATACCCTGTTCTCATTGTTATAAATTATCGTGTCTTGAATTAATATATAGATTTATACCGGATAAGCTTTATTTAACGTATCTGCTTCTGTAACATCAACACCGGTCTTTTGTGCCTGACGATATTTGAAGAAATCCATTGCCACCTGAGGGAATAATGCATAGGATAACACGTCCTCATCCTGTTCCTTCCAATCAGCAATCTCTGCTTCTATCTTGTGCAGCTCAGGCTCGATTAAATCTGCCGGTCTGCAGGTAATCGGCTCTTTATCGCCGATAACCTTTTTCTGAACCTCAGAATTAAAAGGCTTTGCTGTTTTACCATACTCTCCGGAAAGGAGTGCTCTGGTTTCCTTGGTTACCATCTTATAGCGTTCTCCTGCCAGTACATTTAATACAGCCTGTGTACCTACAATCTGGCTGGAAGGTGTAACAAGGGGCGGTTCTCCAAAGTCCTTACGAACTCTGGGAATCTCCTGCAAAACGTCATAATATTTGTCTTCTGCTTTTTGTTCCTTAAGCTGGGATACCAGATTGGAAAGCATTCCGCCGGGAACCTGATATAACAGGGTCTTGATATCAACGCCCATAACCTTGGGATTAAGTAAGCCTGTTTCCAGTGATTTATCCCGGATGGGACGGAAATAATCCGCAATCTCTGCAAGCAGATTCTGGTCGAAGCCTGTGTCATACGGAGTTCCTTTAAAGGTCTCTACCAGTACCTCTGTGGCCGGCTGGCTGGTTCCGATTGCAAAGGGCGACATGTCCGTATCAATGATATCACAGCCTGCTTCAACTGCTTTCATATACGTCATGGACGCAACGCCACTGGTATAATGGGTATGAAGGTCAATCGGTATCTTAACTGCATTTTTAAGAGCAGTTACCAGCTCCGTAGCAGCATAAGGAACCAAAAGGCCTGCCATATCTTTTATACATATGGAAGAAGCGCCAAGAGATTCAATACTCTTTGCCATATTCACATAATAATCGATGGTGTAGGCATCTCCAAGGGTATAGCTTATTGCTATCTGCGCATGGCCATTTTCTTTATTTGTTGCCCTTACTGTACTTTCTAAGTTTCGAAGGTCATTTAAAGCATCAAATATACGAATGATGTCGATACCATTTGCCAAAGATTTTTGTACGAAATACTCAACCACATCATCCGCATAATGACGATATCCCAATATGTTCTGTCCGCGGAAAAGCATCTGAAGCTTCGTATTCTTAAATCCTGCCCTTAATTTTCTTAATCTTTCCCATGGGTCTTCTTTAAGAAAACGCAAGGAAGCATCAAACGTAGCTCCACCCCAGCACTCTACGGAATGGTAGCCCACTTTATCCATCTTTTCTATTACCGGAAGCATCTCTTCAGTAGACATTCTGGTTGCTATCAACGATTGATGAGCGTCACGAAGGATGGTTTCTGTTATTTTTACCGGTCTTTTAACTTGTTCAGCCATTTTCTAACCTCCATTTCTGTTCATGCTCCATATAATAACTGAATTTGCTTCCTATACGAGTATATTCAACATAAACCGTTATATATGAACATGTATTTTTGCGTATCAAAATCAATTTCTCTATGCTGTTTAACCAAAAACAGCCAGAAATACACCTGCCGCCACGGCCGTACCGATTACACCTGCCACATTCGGTCCCATCGCATGCATCAGTAAGAAATTCGTAGGGTCTGCTTCTGCGCCGACCTTTTGCGAAACTCTGGCAGCCATCGGAACTGCAGACACTCCCGCCGAACCGATTAACGGATTAATCTTTCCGCCGCTTAGCTTACACATCAGCTTGCCAAACAGCACGCCACTGGCTGTTCCGAATACAAATGCAATAAGTCCCAGTGCAACAATCTTTAGTGTATTCGGTGTAAGAAATGCCTCCGCGCTTGTGGTTGCTCCTACGGATGTACCAAGAAGAATTACTACGATATACATCAGTGCATTGGAGGATACTTCTGTTAACTGCTTAACAGCACCGCTCTCACGGAACAGGTTTCCAAGCATCAGCATTCCTACCAGAGGTGCCGTGTCGGGCAGGATAAGTACAACAACAATCGTAACAACGATAGGGAATAGTATTCTTTCTAATTTGGATACTGGTCTTAATTGCTCCATTTTTATCTTTCGTTCTTTTTCCGTGGTAAGCAGTCTCATAATCGGGGGCTGTATAATCGGAACAAGCGACATATAAGAATATGCTGCCACGGCTATCGGTCCCAAAAGCTCAGGGGCCAGTCTGCTGGCCAGGAATATGGATGTAGGTCCGTCCGCACCGCCGATAATGGAAATCGATGCCGCCGCACCATCTGTAAAGCCGAGCATAATTGCTCCAAAATATGCAGCATAGATTCCGAACTGTGCCGCTGCTCCAAGCAGGAAGCTGGAC
>JAEZXP010000163.1 GCA_023419655.1 Bacillota bacterium
AAATAACTACATCTTTATGCCCGCTTGGGCAAGGCTTTCAACAAAGCCCTTTTGAGCAACAAGATATATGATAATTAATGGTGCGATTACCATTAATGTACCCGTGGATATAATAGCCTGTGTATAAGCAGTCGTTGGAAATGCGGTTCGATTGCTTATATCCTGTATATATTGCATCAGTCTGTCTCCAAGCCCGGCTACTGCCGTGGACAGCAAACCGAACTTACGTAAAAACAAGGACGAATAAAATGAATCTGTCCATTGCCATACATAGGAAAACAGGAAGATGGATGTCAGCATCGGTTTCGCATCCGGAAGCATGATTACCAGGAAGGTCTTAAGCTTGCCACAGCCGTCCACATAGGCCGCCTCTTCCATCTCTTTCGGTATTCCCCGGAAATACTGCCTGAGCATGAATATATACAATCCGTTTTTCAATCCCATGGCGCCTGCACTAATTATCACATAGGGCCATATCGAATTGAGAAGGTTAATCGTCTTGCCCGTAAAGAGTTTAATTAAACCAAAGATATCAAAATATCTGAAATTCAGATACAATGCTGTCAAAATAGTCTGGGGCGGAATGACGATGGATAATACGACCGCACCAAACAGCAGCTTCTTTCCAGGAAAATTATACCTTGCAAAGCCATAGGCAACTAAAGTGGTAGATGCCAATTGAACAACTGCAATCAGCAGAGATATCCATAGCGTTGATACAAGCGATTTTGAATAATTCATCAAGCTGCTGGACATTTCGTAATTATCAACAGACCAGTTTCTGGGGATGTTAATAATCGTGGCATCATATAAATCCTGCTCCGCCATAAAGCTGACGGATATCTTACTTAATATGGGCTGCAATATCAAAAATGCCAGCCCGAAAAGCATAATTCCCCTGCAGAACTTGAATATTCCCGAACCAATTGTCTTTTTTAGCAAATATCCATTGGAGAGTCTGTTTCTCTCTCTGAAATTCTTGAAGGATTCATTCTTAACATGCTTTACCTTATTCGATTTTTTTGATAGCATCTTCTTTTTAATCATAATAGTATACCCTCTTTGATATAATCACCGATACGATGGTAATAATTACAGCAATCACCGCAAAGTAAGTCCAAGCCATTGCCGAACTCCTACCGTATTCTACCTGGGCCGTCATAGTTTCCTTTATATGTGTCATTACTTCATTATCCGTCCTTACGAAGAAGTCGATAATGGAGTAAATTACATTTACTAAAATCAATGAGCTGACCATAGGAAATGTTATCTTCCAGAAGGTTTCCCATGCTGTAGCACCTTCAATTTTTGCTGCCTCGAACATACTCGCCGATATCGTCTGCAGTCCTGACAGGAATATAATTATCTGGATACCGGATGCAATGGCTATATCGTATACACGGTCAACCGCATCAAATACATATTGAATTGGCCCTATATATGCTCCTTCCGATAAGAACATACTTTTCACCACGTCCGTAATACTGGTTGCGTTGGAGGATTCTGCAATAACATCCTTCAATCCCTGCATCAATGTATTATTCGTCTCAATTCCGACCAATACACCGGAGGAAAGGATAACCGGCAGGAAGAATATTGCTCTTACCAGGCCCCTCCCTTTAAACTCCTGGTTCAGTACGATTGCTATAAAAAAGCTGAATATAATGATGGATGGTACAGTATATGCCATTTGTATCAGCTCATCCAGCATAAAGGGTACAAACTCAGGGTCTACGGTAAATATGTATTTGAAATTCGCAAACTTCGCAAATTGATATACAATACCTCCGTCAAATTTCACCGTACTGAATGCCATTCGCAATGACTGCATCAGAGGTACCAGAAGGAACATGATAAAACCGATAATAAACGGGGATGTGAACAAATATCCCGCTACGGCATTGCGAAACGCCATGCTCTTTTGCTTCTTCTGTTTCTTTTGCTTCTTTTCATTCTTCATTACTGCTTACCTCCTTCCACAAGATAATCCTTCATAGGAATTTGTTTGCCCTCGTAGGTGTAAGCACTCTCATTATAATTCACGATGACCCGGGTGCCATCCTCGTACTGAGTCATATAAACACCATTGTCTATCTTCTGATGATCTGTAATGAACTGGTTATAAAGATGGCCAAAATCCGCCTTTAATCGGTTGTATAAATTCGTGGCATCATCCTTCTGTTCACTAAAATCGGAGGCAAAATAATTGGTATACCGGCTGTCTCTTAAATCAAATATATCGGCATCCATAAAGGTGAAGTACAAACCGGCTCCGGTTTCCACCGCCTTAAGAAGATTCTTCTCATAATCCGCCGACAGATTAATGGGGGTGCCTGCATAGGATACCAGACCATGGAGTACAATTTCATAGAAAGGTATCTCTTCATCAATAATGTTATACCCCTTGGTAGTCAGGTTTACATCCAATATAAAGTCTGCGTAAGGAGCCGCATACATATTGCCTGAACGAATCATAATATTCTGCCCGCCCGAGCTGAGCTCCTCAAGCTTCTGCATCTGCAGTTTCTTTACCGCTTCTCTGCTGACTGCATTCTTTCTGTTATAATCAGCACTTAATATCTTACCGATATCTTCAAAAGCAAGCCCCTTGGCTCCAAGGTCTGCCACGCCTTTGGCATAGCGGTCAAGATTATTCAGATAGTAGCTGGGTTTTGCCAGATAATAGGTATACAAACCATCCTGTCTTCCATAAAAAACCGGATTGTAAGGCGCCAGCTCGACCAGCTTACGGTTAACATACTTTGCGGCATCCCTTACACCGATAAAATTATCCGTCATGGAATTGTTGTAAACAAACTGTATCGTTGCTGCCAGATACAAATCCACATTATTATCATTGGTGTAGTTTACAAGATTTTTAAAGTCCTTCTCGCTGCCAAGCTCGGATATTAATTTTACCTTATTGGGCGCTTTATGAAGGATTCCTTTGTTAAACCATCCGTTATAATTGACGCTTAAATCGGTGAACCCTGCTTCTTTAAGCTCTTTTATCATTCCCAGGGCTTCCTTATAGGAAGTAAGCTCATAGGGTCTCCTTACGGGTATTCCCATATAATGCTTGGTTCTATCAATCGCACCGATAATCTCTACTGCTACCGGTAAATCGGATTCCGTCTTCTTCGCCATCATAGGGAACTGCTCCATAAGATGCTCACGATAGACGGTTGCCATGGATACATAATCTGCATCATCCAGGAAGATGTACTTCTGGGTGATATCCTCCTCCGGAAGCTTCTCCTCAAACATTCGAACGGTTCTGTCTGATTTTGCAGAGATATCCATCATCTCACTATGAATAAGATTATAGTTGGCGGCTGCATAGTTAAAACCGTGCGTTGCTCCGCTTACGCCCGCCTCAATATAAGCATATGAATTACCTTCACCCAGAATGCACAGGAAGGAAGAACCGTTGTTGCTGATACCAAACAGCGGCATATTTGCTCTGTTCTCATCAATCACCGCATCACGGTTTATCGCATAATCCCATCCGTACAAATCACTTTTATAGGAATTCTGGGATTGCTTCTGGTTATTAAAGTTGATAATGGCACCTGAACCATCCGGCACAAGCATGAAGCCCTCATCATTTACCCCGCCTGCTCCAAAGTATGGAAGAGGCCTTATCTCAACGATAGGATACTTCTGCTTATATTCAATCTCACTAAAAGGTATTCTGACCTCTAATCCGTCGTCCGCCAGATTATAGATAACAGATACATTGAATACCGGAATATCCTGAGAGGTTTCCGATTCATACCTGGCGGCATCAATCTCATAATCCTCCGGCGTATAGCCTGCCTCTGCGAATTTCTCCTCCGCCATCTCAATCAGATAATCCGGTGTTCCATCCATCATGACATATACCGGTTCATCGACAATGTCAGGATAAGCGGCTATCAGCGCATCCTTATCATCCGTCTTTCTCAGGTTGTTGATATCATAAATCCGGTAGCTCATGCTAATCTGGTTCTGTGCCGACTTACTCATCTTGTCGTAGAACTCCAGGAATCTGGATTCCGGTACAGCCTTGGGAATATAGTGAATCTTATTCACATTACCTATGGTATAGTTCACTTTTATCTGATTGTCCTGAACCTCATAGGTATAGTTGCCCTTCTCAATACTTAAACCGTAGTTATTGAATAATGTTTTACTTGCGGATTCCGTATTATACCGTAAGGTAAGGGTTGATTCCAACTCTTTTCGAAAGCCTCCCTGGTCCGATGTATTCTCCGGATTGGAGCGCCATATATGACCTGTGCTTTTCTTCACGATATAGAACTGGGTGGTTTCAGGGAAAAAATGAAGCTCCAGATTGTCATTCTCAAGTACTATTTCTTTCTCAGTAATCTCATCATATGAATAAACTTCTATTTTATCTTCAATTACTTCCTTACTACATGCAGACATCACACCTAGTAAGAGGGCGATTACAAGCAATAACAGAAGTTTCTTTCTATTTTTCATTTTGTCATCTCCTCCTTCCAAACCCACTAGTATAGTCTGAATGTAGCTTCTTTGTATAATGCCACAAAGTATCCAAAGCTCTGCGTAATCAAGCTAAAGAACATAACGATTAAGAATATGATAATCATCATCGCCACGATGGCAAGAAGACTGGAAAATATCGCTTTACCTACCGTGTAATCATGTATCATCATCATTGCCGCAATAATTAATATCACACACCATATCGTACTGATATTGTTAAATACTCCGTAATAGGTATACTCATCAATGCTTAAGATGTATGTGAGGAATATCAATGGTATCTTAATCAGCACATACGGTGTAAATGCATACGCCGTGGCCATATAGATATGGCTGAGCTTGCCCTTTCCATCCATCAGGGTGGTAAGGCTCCAGTTCGCAATACACCATATCAAAAACAATATAACGGTGGGCAGCACCTGCATAAACAGATTAAAATACTCCCACTGGGGAAAGTAAAAAGGGAACGCCGAATATGTCCATGTCCATATCTGTGTCAATATCATCATGACAAAGATGACCGTGGCAGCCCCCAGTGAGCCCCGTTTTTCATGTATCAAATCCCAGAACCCGTCAAAGGGATGGAGAATAACATACAGGCTGTATTTTAAGGTCTTACCGAGGTGTCTTAATTTATCCTTATAAATCTCTGTCTTTGCGTTCATGGCTTCCGGCACCTCCTTTAAGCTTCCTTCTGACTTTACCAATTATCATGGGGACAATAATAATTGCTATAGCTCCCACAATTAGATAGACGATGTGCTCCTCTACCCATTCCTTTCTATATTCAGCAAAGGCTTTCGAATAGTTATTCACATCCCGCTTGCTTTCAAAATACTTCATCGCTTCTCGATATTCGCCTTTACGAAGGAGCGCACGGCCGATACCGATATAGGCCAAATCATAGTTTCCGTTAAGCTTCAGAGCCTTTCTCCAATACTCAGCAGATTCTTCATAGCGTCCTTCTTTGTATAATGCCAGCCCCTCATTGATATAGGTGCCATATTCCGTCAAGGTGAACCGGGTTACCGAGGCCGACCGGTTATCCAAAACCAGAAGGTCCGTACCCATATGCTCAATAGAAACCGGGTATTGGAAATATCCCATCCTGTTGCCGATACCGCCGAAGGCATACAGCATATTTCCCTGGAAATCATATCCGAATATCCTGCCTCTATTACGGTCCAGGCAGAAATAGGTGTCATTCTCCATCGGAGTAACATCTTCAAATCTGGATGGTCCGCTTACATCTCCGCCGGAGCCCCATTGCAAATCACCAATCGGAGGTTCATAACCATTTCTTACCAATATGTCTTCACCGATGGAGTTCAGCTTACGGACCGGGTTAACGGTCACCATGGTTGCCAGCTGGTCTGTTGTAAATGTATTCGTGGTCGCATAAAGGAAATCGTCCTTGTCGATGGCAAGATTGCTGTACTCGGTCGGTACGAACAAAATCATTCTGTCTCTCTGCGCCTTCGTCATAAGCCTTTTTGACAGCACCTGGAAAAAGGTGGCCTTAACAGGATTTGCTCCTGTAAAATTGGTGAATTCCCCTTGCTTATCGTATTCCATAAAGCCCTGATTCACATTGCCCGCCAGAACAAAAAGCCGTCCCGCTGAATCTACCACACATTTAAGCGGTATAAAATTAGTCTCTCCAAGAACTGTCGGGTCACTGGGCTTTACATATGTTTTTATTCCCTTCAAATCTGCATCCGTGTGCAGTACCCGGTTATTATCGGTATCACAAATATACAGGTCGCCATTATCATCAACATAGACATCGGAAGGATTAAGGAATGTAACTTCCTCTCCGTCCATCATAACCTTATCGATGACCCGGACGAGATTAAATTGTCTGTCTACGACTACAATCCTGTTATTTCCGGAATCAACGATATACAGATGATTGTCTCTTACGAATAAGGATTTTGGATTCGTAAAATCTCCAATTCCCAGGCTGGTTCCCAGAAGCACTGCCTGCGGCGAATATGCATCCGGCGATTCCAGCTGCAAACCAAATATCTCGTAACTATAGGTATATGATTCTGATTCCGCCGAAGCCCTCGCCATTGGCGTTACTATCAGGGATATTAATAACAGGATTATCATATATCTCTTTGCTTTTCTTAGCATCTTCGTCACCTCACTCCTTAATTCCAGAACTTGCCATGGTTTCTATGATACTGCTTTGTGCAAAGATGAAGAAAAGCAGCGGTACAATCAGGATAAACAGCGTTACAGCCGCGCTGACACCTGCTCTTGCAATCTGTCCACCTGTTACAATCTGCGATAATGAATAGGGCAGTGTCTTTAATTCTTCATCATAGATAAAGTTTGATGCTCTTGTATTCCACAGATTCAAGATGGAGAATATGGACAGTGTCAGGGATGCTGGTTTAACCAGCGGCATGACTATCTTGAAATAAATTCTTACTTCTTTTGCGCCGTCTACCTTCGCGGCTTCAATCAGTACATCCGGAATCTGCTCCATAAACTGCTTCATCAGGAACAGACCAATCGGAGCGGCGAATGCCGGCACAATAATGGCCCAATACGTATTGACCCATTGCAGCTTTGTCATGACCAGATAATTGGGTATCGCCATAACCTGAGGTGTGAACATCAGGGCTGTGACGACAATCGTGAAGAACGCCTTGCTGCCGGGAAATTTATACTTCGACAGCACATAAGCAGCCATGGATGCAACCAGCAGGTGTCCTAACGTTCCTACCACTGTTATAAATACTGTATTAAATATGTACCGGGAAAACGGAACCCATGTCTTTCCCATCAAGACAAACAAATCGGCGAAGTTATCCAGGGTCGGCTTACTGACCCACAGCCTCGGAGGAAATAAGAATATCTCATCTAATGGCTTAAACGCACTGTTTGCCGCATACAGTAAAGGTAAGATAAAGAACCATCCAAAAATCAACAGAGCGATATAGACGAAGACGTCACCCCACCTTGACCTATTCGGTTTTCTTTTTTTTAATTTACTCATATTAAATCTTATCTCCCTTATTTATACTTAAAGCTAATATGGTTCTCATCAAGTTCCTACTTTGTTTAACATGGCGCCTACAGCTTTCTTGGATAATATCATCGCCAGGAATAATATCGTTGCGATGGCAGAAGCATATCCCATATCAAACCGGAGTGAACCATAGTCCATCAAGTGGGTTACTACTGTACTGGCCGCATAATCTGTACTTGGGAAGCCGCAAAGTGCATTGGCTACCTCGCCTACGCTAAAGGATTGTGTGATTGCCATTACCGCACCAAAGAGCAGCATCGGCTTCATGTTCGGCAGAGTAATGTACCACAGTTCCTGCCAGCGGTTCTTTATTCCGTCCACATAGCCTGCTTCATACTGGTCCTGGCTTATCGTCTGGAGACCTGCAATAAAGGATAAGAAGCCATTGCCTAAGCTCATCCATAACACAACGATAATAACAACGCCCATCATGTATGCAGGGTCCGTCAGCCAATAGATAACACTATTGGTAATTCCCCAATCCATCAGGTAAGCATTCGCCCATCCATAGGAATCACTGCTGAACAATGTTCCGAACAGCATGAACATGTTGACGCCGATGGAGGGAGCAAAGAATACCAATACGAATATCGACCTCAAAAATCTCGGCAGCTCATGAATCAGCCATGCAAATAAGAACGACATCAGGTACCCCACCGGCCCTGTCAAAATAGCCAGCAGGAAGGTATTCTGTACCGAAATCAGGAATACATCATCCGCAAGGATAAGGTTGATGTAATTTTGCAATCCGATAAATTCCGGCGGATTTAATACATTGTAATATGTAAAGCTATAAAATATCGAGATAACAACCGGTGTAATAAAAAACACGGTAAACAGTAATGCATAGGGTAATAAGAAAGCATATTGAACCCTGCTTTTCCATATGGCTTTAAAGGTATAGGAAGCTTCTACTTTCTTTCTTTCCTTCCATTGCTCAATCTTTGCACTCATCTAACCTTCTCTCCTCCAATCCGTTAATCCACGTCCAAGCCAAGCTCTTTACGCTTGTATTTAATCTCATCATTGATTGTTCTGGTATAATCTAACAGCGTTTCCCTTGGGTCTTCATCATTATAGGTAACCTTACGATACGCATTAATCATATGACGAATTGTGGAATATCCTCCGGCAACATTCGGAGTTCCTACGGTCCATTTCCATTGCTCTCTGATAACTTCCGCATCTTTTCTGCTCCATGCCAGCTCTTCAAATGCCACGGTATTCGCTGTTGCATATCTGGCCGCAGAGCCCATGATGCTTTCCAGTTCCCGTCCGAAACGGGTATTGGTCTCAGAACTTACCCACCATTTTAAGAAGGTCCATGCTGCCTCTTTGTCCTCGGCATTATCCAGTATCATCGAACAGGTACCTCCAAAGGGAACGGAATGGTCAACTGTTCCATCTGCCTGAACGGTACCGGGAACCAGGGCAAACTCCCATAATCCTCTTATCTCCGGTGCGAATACGCTCAGTACGTTAAAGTTACTGTAATCCTGTATGCCTATCGGCATCTCACCTGTACGGAAGCGGTTAACAAAATCATACTGCTTCGGCAGGCTGTAATGTGTATAGAGCCTTGTGAAGAATTCAAATGCCGCTACTGACTTTTCTGAATCTAAAAGAGTTCTTGTCTGGTCCTGTGCATAGAGCTGTCCTCCGTACTGGTACAGCAGGGACATCATTCCCGTAGTATCCGGGTTTTGTATTCCGGCGATTACTCTTTCCGGCGACGGCATAGCAAACTGCATATTGTTTTTCTGGAGCAGAGGAAGAAGCTCGATTACTTCATCCCATGTTTCAGGCACCTTCGCGCCTATTTCTTTCATAATATCCGTTCGGTAGAACATTACCGCAAAGTTCTGCGTCTCCGGCAAAGCATAGATGCCATCCCCGAATTTATACGTTACAAAGACCTCCGGATTAAATTCAGATGCCACCTCTTCAAAATCCCCAAACTGCGTAAGGTCAACCGCAGCTCCACGAAGGGCGTAATCTACCGGTATATGGTTCCATACGGACAGCGCCACATCCGGGCCTGTTCCCGCAACCACTGCAGGAAGCAGTGTATTTGAATCGATAAGCTTAACATTTACACCGATTCCATAGGTTGGTGTAAAGATTTCATCAATCATGTTCTTAAGTATGGTTGATTGGTCACGGCCGGAAAGAAGCCATACCTCGATTACCTTGCCATCCTCATATACGCTGCCAAGCGTAGAATAGTCCTCAAAGAACGATGCAGCAAAGGACCTTATCTCATGGGCCACTCTGCCGACAAAGCTCTCTTCTACGTTCGGAAGCTTTGCTCCGTCTGCATTGATATATACATAGTCAACATCAAGCTGGGAATTACTTAAGTTAAGCATCGCTGTTCCCAAAGAGCTTATATCCTGCTTAAAGCCTTCCATGCCTCTTGGGATGGAATCAGGATTCTTTATGTACCGCTGCAGCCTCTTGGATATATTGACCGCAACAGCAATATCCGCTCCTCTTTGTCCGGTGAATTCCTCCAAATCAGCTACGATATTATCGAGCGTTTTTATTTCCTCTTCAATCGCTACCATAACCTCGGGATATCTCACATCAATTCTGTAATCTCTGTATTGGTCGGGCTTTGCGCCTGTCAGTACAAGAATCTTACGATAGATGTAGTTAAGGCGGTATATGCTTTCATCAATACGTGTAAGAATATCGCCCAGCCTTCCCATCGTAACCTCAAGACGAACGGTATGCTTTCCTTTCGTTAAGGGCAGCTTATAAGGAACACCCTCTTCATCTGAAAGGGTCGTCAGCTGCCATCCGGTATTGTATCTGAACTCAAGATTAGCCGCTTCTTTAAAAGGAGTCTTTCCGTCTATCATAACGGTTCTGATGGATACAAGACCGCGGTTATAATTCTGCTTTGACTTAAAGGAGATATTATAAAAGCCATCCTCAGGTACTTCAAACTCCCATTCTATCCACTGGCCTGCTACCCTCCACTGCTCTCCGCCTATACTGTTCAGCTTAATCTTTGCCGCGCTGTATGGCTCCGTGTTGGAGGATGCCCGGTCAAAAATCGCATACAAAGTCGGAGATGAACGGTATTCTGCGTCCTCTCCCTGCTTCTTATAATTAAAATCAGTATCGGTATTACGGTATCTATCCGTATCAAAGGATGCAATATAGTCATTATATGTAATAAGCTCATCCTTCTGTCCAACCACAAGATTGCTGATTGCCGCCGATTCAGAAGCAGCTTCAAGTCTTATGGTATTCTTACCTTCATTAAAGTAGAAGCTATATGGCTCAACATAATATCCCATATAGTCTTTCAGGTAAGCACTTTCCCATCTTGGCTCCTCAACCTGTGTCGGACGAATCTCATTCCCTCTGTTATCCATTCGAACCTCACCCGCATCCGTCCATATACGGGAAAAAGCCAATGTGTCCGCACCGGCAAAGGGCATCTCACCATTAATATAGAGAATTCTTTCTAAGTCAATTCCTCTGCCTTCTAAAGGATAATAATCAAGACTTATATTGTACAGACCGGCTTCAGGAATATCGACTTCCCATTCCACAAAACCCTCCTCAAGAGACACAAGCACTTCTTGTCTGCCCTGATATTCTCCATAAACCTCAACCTTGTCTGCTGAAGAATAATTCTTAACATCAACAGCTATCTCATGGTTAGGTCTGGCAGCATCCTTATGTCTCTCCAGATACGCACTATAAGTATCATCCCTGTTCGTGATCTTTTCTGTTTCTACTACTTCCGGAGGCATATTACCCTGCTGAGAGGCTTCATAACGATCGTTCATGACTTTGACATAAACCGAATAACCTATTATTGCCAATACAATAACGAGTATGAAGTAGAAACTTTTCTTTTTAAAAATTGACAAAACTGACATAATCGGTTCCTTCCTTCTTCTTTGTACATATTGTATATGTTCCCAATAACAAACCCATTAATTACATACTATATAATAGTCTATCCCACTTTTTGCTTTTTGACCTCCCATTTCTTGCGATTAATATATCATCTTTTGCGGTTCTTAAGTAGAAATCACTAAAACCCTTATTTTTTAGTCTCTTCAGATATTGTGTTTACAAAATCTATGAGATATATTAGAATAGTGTAAATAGTAATTATGTTAGAATTGATAGAATACAATCCTGTTATAAGGGTTTTATAAGGCATATTTATCAATACCAGCCGCTTAATAAAAGCAATATTTACTTAGTATTCTGGGCCTTATGGAGCAATATTTATCGCTTGATAAAATTTAATAAAGTACTTTTTTGTGCACTATGCATGTGTTTTTCTGTCCTTTACATGTTGATATCTACATATGACCTGTGTTCTTAACTCAAAAATCACCAGGCAATTTATCCGTAGAAAGGTAAGTGATTGTTATGAATATGAGAATTTTAGACGGTATTTATGAGAAGGTGGATTATCGAGACAACTCATCCATTCTGTTACACATTAATAAGGAGACAGACAATTATTCCCCCCACTGGCATACGGCCGTAGAGATTATTATGCCGGTAACCAATATTTATACGATTGTAATCGGAAAAATCACGTATCTTTTGCAGGAGGGAGATATTCTTGTTATTCCCCCGGGAGAGCTTCATGAACTAATCGCTCCAAAGGAGGGTCTAAGACGGATTCTCTTGTTTGATTATTCCCTTATAAGCAGTCTTAAGGGTATTAATAATATTTTCTCCGTTCTTAACCAGCCGCGGCTGATTACTCCGAGAAATGCTCCCGATACCAATCATGAGCTTTCAAAACTATACGATGAAATTGTCTATGAATATAACAGCAACAACACCTTAAGAGAAGTGGCCATCTATTCCTTAATCATTAAGATGTTCGTAATTATGGGCCGTAAATATATGAATACAGAATACATCTTTCCAGATGTAAAATTAAACAAGCAGAAAGAATATATCGAGAAATTCAACTTGATATTTGATTATATTAACGACAATTATATGGAGGAAATCTCGCTTGATACCATCGCAGATGTGGCGGGCTTTAGTAAGTTCCACTTTTCCAGACTGTTTAAGCAGTTTACCGACATGTCCTTTTATGATTATCTGAACCAGAGGCGGGTAAAGGAAGCGGAAAAGCTTCTGCTGAATCCGAATCTGTCGATTACAGAGGTGGCTATGCGGTCCGGTTTTTCCAGTATCTCTACCTTTAACCGGGTATTTAAGAATTTTAAAGAATGTACGCCTACGGAATTTAAGAATCTTTATCAGCGGCGTAACCGGGTAAGAAGCAGCATCCATATGCTGAATACAAAGGAGATGTGATTCGGCATAATTCGGGCATCAAAACTCCTATTCAAAATCTATTTGCAATCTGTGCAAACAGACAGGCTCATGCTTCGATTCCAATGCATAAGAGTTCCATCGGCGCATTCGCCCCATCTGTTTGTGCAGATTGAATAATAATAGATAAAGCAGGGTTTTGATGCCGAATTATATATAATCATTTATACATTTCTGTATGTTATCCAGTCATAATCTGCATGATTGCTGCTGGTGCTGCCATTGGAAGATGCATATATTCCTAAGGTGTTGCCTACAAATCCCCCGGCCACATCTGTACTTAGGATTCTGGCATCCACTCCGGCTTTTAAGCTATGATATTCCACATTATCGCAGCTATAGGAAAAGGTTAAATCCTGCATATCTGCCGATATACGAAGATAGATCCGCCCCTTAAGGCGGTCATGTTCTTCCCCCGAAGTCTCTGCAATCACCTCTTCACTGCCGTCTTTACACCGGATTAGGCGAATAACATTAAGATTATCCTTTAACATCTTCACAAGGCGGTAATGGAACCCGTGACTTTGCAGTATCACCACGCCTGCTTCCTCTGTATCCGCTATCGGATTAAACTCCATCGCAGCCTCAAATACAAAGCTCATGCCCGTCTGGCGAATACCGGTAAAGCTGGGGCTTACAAACTCCGTCACCTTTTCGGGAGCGAGCTTTAATCGAAGCCAGCCCTTTCTGTCTGTCAGGCTGTAATTCGACGGATTGGGATTTCTAAGATGTAAAAAACGCAGCGGAAGCTTCTCTTCATCAAAATCTTCCTTTTCAGGCAGCGGCTCTATAGGTGTAAAGGGAAGATTCGGCACTCTGACGGTGGATTCTAACAATCCGATTCCTCTGTTAATAAGGGGCCATCCATTCTCCCATTCCACCGGCACAAGAAAGGTTTCTCTTCCAAGATTTCGATAATATCCTCCATATGGACGGGATGCCAATACTACCATGTACCACTCCCCGTTCTGTGTTTCAACCAAATCTCCATGACCCACGTTGACGATAGGATAATCCAGCCCCAGATGCCTATGGGTAAGTATAGGATTGCAGTTATATCCGGTAAAGGGCTCCGTAATACTTGTCCCTGATGCTACCGTAACGGCGTGGGCATGAGCCGTTCCCGCCTCGGCAATAACCAGATAATATCTACCGTCCTTTTTATAAATATGGGGACCTTCCGGCCAAACAACATTTCTAAGCGCTCCATGCCATATGGCATAGGATTCACCTATTAACTTCATATTCTGAACATCCAGCTCCTGAACCCATATTTCATTATCTCCGTAATACCTTTCTCCCTCTCTGCGTCCTTTGGTTCCGGTATAATAACAACGACCGTCATCATCAAAGAAAAGAGAGGGGTCAATACCGTCCGCTCCTTCAATAAAATACGGCTCTGACCATGGTCCTGCCGGATTCGTGGCGGTCACAATAAAGTTTCCTCCGTTACCTACGTTGGTGGTAATCAGATAGAAGGTTCCGTTGTTATAACGTATAGTAGGCGCAAAGATTCCTCCGGAATGCTTTACACCCTTTAAGTTAACCTGCTCCTCACGGTCCAGTACATTTCCTATCTGCTTCCAATTCACCAGGTCCTTGCTGTGAAAAATCGGAACTCCGGGGAAATATGCAAAGGTTGATGTCACCAGATAATAATCCTCACCAACCCGGCATACAGACGGGTCCGGATAAAATCCGGGTAATATGGGATTGCTCACCCTATTCTCCATAAATACTTCCTCCTGTGTCTATAACTGTATTCCAGTTTAGCTTATAATCATTTTTGCTGTCAATGTATTATGCTGTATAAAATCAAACCGTATGGCATTCGCACAATCGAAAAGGTGACCGGCACCATCGTTTGAGATTCCCGTCACCCTTTCATTAAATATTACCATAGCGTATTATATAAATAGCTATTCCGTTATATAAATGAATATTCAAACACTTAAATTTTATAAAGCTTTTTAAAAGTACCCACAAATAAGATTACTATTAATTCAAAAATACTCTATCTTACATAGAATGTGCAGTGAGGAGAATAACTAGAATAGGGACAGTACATGAGAGAATGAGAATATAAGCCTAACATCCCCCATTTGGAAGTCACTGTAAAACTACCTATTGCTGGAGTATTATTAGCAATAGCAGAATGGTCGTATTGCGTACCATACGCTGAATCATAGAAAACTTTTGCACCTACTACAGCCGGAGAGGCTGTATAACTGCCATCTGTCATGTAGTAGCTTGGATCATCTATCCAATATAAATTATTTGAAGAAGTACTATGCCAAGCATACGAGTGACAATTATACTTTATGTTATATCCCCTTAAACGAGTTGCCTCTGGGTACGTAATATCCATGTCCGCTTGAGCTGTAATTAATTGTGCTTCTGAAAATTCTATATCACTCCAAGTAGTATTGTACCTAGCCAGTACGGCAGTACCGTTTGGTGTATATACGTATGAGAGCGTATAATATGGAACTACTGTATTTGAATCACTCTGAAACTCATTGTAGCTTGAAATCAGCATTCCATCTATCAACAAATCTCTATAAAAAAGTTTAAGCTCATCACCCATATTTGTACTTGATGTTAAGGTATTTGTCTTTGCTATATAATTATTAAGTACTGTAATAGCGTCTTTTCTACCAGCTAATTCCTGAAGTCCATTAAACAATATATAAGTCCCCTCATAGCCCGAATATGGTGTAGGCATAGCAAACATGTCCACTAGTAAAGGATAATTTAGTACGGTTTCTGTTAATGCTTCCGTACTCATTTTTTCTAATATATTTTCAGGAATCCTACAGGCTGCGACCATTTCGTCATGTGTTTTTAATTCTTCCCAAGCTGCTGTACCTGGTTTTATCGGATAATCATAGGGCGTATTTATCACATGACTATTGACAGCAAACGCAGCAAAACACTGTGTTAAAATAGAGATTATTACTATAAGAATCAAAACTGTACCATGCTTATAGAATTTTTTCATAGTTTCACTCTCCTTTTTAAATTTTAATATATTTGTGGTACTTAAAAAAAGCCTGTCTCAACAAGTTATAGTAACAACAAGAATGCCCAGACATAAAGAAATTATATTAAATACAAGTATTAAGTGTTTTCTTTTTTTAACTTAAATATACTAAATATTATATCTTTATCTGTTGCAGAAGTGTGAAAATAGGATGCTAACCAAATTTCATCATCCATAGCGTATACATAATACTGAATTTTTTGATCATTCTCGTCATAAATAACATATTGGCATCTCTTTTTATAACCAGAAATATCCACAGCATTAAAAACCGCTATATTAAAGTCTTTTACTTGATTTTCGTCCATTTCTATTTTTTCATATTTTGGATTAGACACCATAAATTTGCTATCAGTCAAATTGACTTCAAAGCTTTCCTTTTTTGCGGTATATGATGCTTCTCTATTGTTTTCAATAACAGCATCTTTTGACAAAGAATTTAATGACGAAATATAAATAGGTTCATCAAAAACATATTTTCCAAATATAGAATTATTATCTGAGCCATTACATCCAAACAATATCAACGAGAGCAAAATGTTGATGCCCAAAAACATCCTTTTCCTCATGATACCACCCTTTCATATTTTAGACCTTATGAATCGTTACCAAATAGTATTTCACTGACAAAAGTTAGGTAGTAATTCATATTTTTCCAAAAGCTAATATTGATATTTAAAGCGACAACGGCAAAATATTCTTTTTGTTGCAGTTTTTCTAATATTATACAATTAATTAAGCACAACGTCAATATTTAATAGGAAAATATTCTTTTTATTGTAGTTCTTTTCTAGTTTAAAATTGCTCTCACTTCATCAATAGCATATTTCTTATCATCCTTTGTTCAGTGACAAGCATACAGATTATATTTAAAAACTTTGTTCCTCGACTTATCTGTTTGCAGATGCATTTTTCGTATGTTTGCACCATAAAAATAAACGAACCACAAAGCCTAAAAACAGCTTTATGGTTCGCTTATTCCTCACAGTTCTTCACTTGCGGACATAGGTGACTACACAGGCTCCCGGGCCTGCATGGGTACCGACAACACAGCCTACAGGATACATCCGCATATCATTGATACCATATTTCTCACTGATTTTATTCTTAAGCAGTATGCATTTGTCATCTTGTGCCGTGTATCCCAGATGAACCGGATAACTTCTGTCGATTTTTCCTGTTTTATCCATCTCCTCGATGATATGGGCAATCGCCTTGTGAACTCCTCTTTCTTTGCCCAGAACTCCTAATGCGCCGTCCTTTAAGGTTATAATTGGTTTGAACCTTAGTAACGTGCCAAGGATGGCCGAGGATTTCGACAACCGTCCGCCCTTATGCAGAAATTCCAGGGTATCCACCATAGCAAGAAGAACGATTCTGTCTTTTATACTGTTGAGCTTCGCAGCAATCTCCTCTGCACCCGCTCCTTCTTCTCTTAGCTTGACTGCCTGCTCCACCAGAATCCTAAGCGCGGTCGTTGTCGTGCTGCTGTCTATTATATGGATGTTATCATAATCCGCCATTTCCTTTGCAATAACGGCACTTTGATAGGTTCCGCTCAGCTTGGCTGCTATTAATATAACAATTAGGCTGTCTCCTGCCGCCTTTCCTTCCTTAAAATGTTTCAGGAAGTCATCCGGTGCAGGCTGCGAGGTGGTCGGCAGCTTATCCGCCTTAACCAGTTTTTCATAGAAGCCATCTATCGTAATATCTGTTCCTTCCCAATATTCCTTTTCTCCAAAGATAACCTTTAGGGGAACGACGGTAATATTCATTTGTTCCGCCTGCTCTTTACTAATATCCGATGTTGAATCTGTAATAATTCTAATTCCCATAAACATCCCTCTCTTTATTCCATCATTTCGTCTACAATTCTTTTTATCAGTAATTCCAGGCCTTCTATTTCCTCCGGGCTGAATTTTTCCCTGATTCTGCTCATGAGCTTGGTATTGAAAGCCGCATTTGCGCCATACTGACTTAAGAATTTGTCTGTAACCTCAAGATGATATTCCCTTTTATCATATTCTGACACAAGTTTTTTAATATATCCCTTCTGTATCAATTTATTAATCCGGTAAGATGCATTAGGCAGGGAAATATTCACATATTCCGCAAATTCATTGACCGTCGGACGCTTTAATAAAAAAATAACCTCCAGACAGTAGGAGTCAGTGGGGCTCAAGCTGCCTTCCTTTACCCCTGCAAATAAATTTTTGCAATAATTTGCTCTGAATTTGTAATACAGCCTTTCGAATTCTCTTTCCAGCATAGGGACATCTCCTTACAGTTAAATTATTTTAATTAAAATATTTTAATTAAAATCTTGGAACTATTTTATCATGGTACCTTTCATCTGTCAATTAAATTATTATAAAATAAAAAGAAGGTCAGGCCCCCGCATACAAAACCGGGAACCTAATCCTTCTTTTCGTTATTATATATATTTTATTTAGCCCGCAAAGCTGACTGTATCCACGGGAACGTTCTTACTTAACTTAAATTCTGCTTTCTGTCCGTCGCAAACTGCTTCATAGCCGCCTCGAACTCCGGTTATTTCCGCATATCCATTGTCATCGGTTACGACTGTAAGATTGGTCCACCATTCATCTTTTATCAACCTTAATAATTCGTTATAAGCGGGCTTACAGGAATTATCCTTACGAAGGAATCCTGCCGGTGCACCAAGCCATTTGTTATCTACAATACTCCAGGTTGTAACGGACTCTACCGAAGGATGTGCGAACAATGATTCATAAAGCATAACCACTTCTCTGGCTTGTCTTTCCTCTCCTTCAGGGGTAGTCGGCCATTCCTTTACCTGGAAATCATTCAGGTCTACGATTTCAGGCGGCATTAAATCGCCCGATATTAATGTATTTTCCGTAAAATGAAGCGGCAGCCCAAAGTGTGAGAACCGGTCTAATACCTGCTGGGTTTTTTCCAATCCCCAATATCCCTGATGCTGATGGGACTGGATACCAATTGCATCGATTGGAATTCCCGCTTCAAGACAGCCCTCAATCAGTATTTCATAGGATATGGACGTGTTAAAATCATTCAGAAGCAGGATTGCATCAGGATTTGCTTCCTTGGTAGCAGCAAATACCTCTCGAATCAACGGTATCCTTCCCAACTCCTTACAAATTCTTGTGATACCATTATCATATTTATCAAAAATAGGCATGATGACGACCTCGTTTATTACATCCCACATATCGATTACGCCCTTAAAATCCGTAACATCTCTATGAATTCTCTCCAACTGGACTTTTAATATTTCTTCATTTGTCATATCCAAAAGCCATTTCGCCGTATTCGTATGCCAGCACAACGGATGTCCTTTTACCGTAACACCGTTCTTTTTCAGCCACTCGGCAGCCTTCTTCACCTGCTTTGCCTGTGTTTTTCCACGTTCCTCTTCAAAGGTTCCCCAATAAAAGGGCAGTGTCCCAGCGTTAAAAAGAGCCAGCCATTTATCAAAACGCTCTTTAAGAAATTCTTTTTCTTTTACATCTGTTTCATCAGCCAGCATGGGTACCGTATCAAAAGCACCGCAGCCAAATAAAAACTCATGATTCGTCTGTGAAACCGTTATCTGCTTATTAATAAGCGGCAAACCATCCCTGCCTATAAAACGTACCCTATTTGTCGCCATGCGATGGCTAAACTTGTTATTCATGGTTGTACCTCCTGTTCGATGTCCATATTCTGATTCGCTTCAATACCTGCATGTCTATAACTACACCTTCAGTTTATCCGGGATGTTTTTTTATGTCAATGTAGTATAATATACAAATCATTTATCCCGGATGCCTTAAGAATGGCATAAGACATCTATGACTTTATTTTTTAAAGCTCCTTGACTTTATTATGTCTTAATGATAAAATCAAAAAAACAATACGTTCTTGTAGATTTGCATAAAGGAGACGATTTATGTTCGATAATCTTATATCTTTAGATAACATAAGCTATTTACTGGTATTCCTTGAGGGATTACTATCCTTTTTATCGCCCTGTGTAATTCCATTAATACCTATTTATATGAGTTATTTGGCCGGAAACGCAAAGCAGACGGATAGTGAAGGAAGGATTTCTTATAAGCAATCCACTGTATTCCTCCACACTGTGTTTTTTGTTCTGGGTGTTTCCTTTACTTTCTTTCTTTTAGGAATGGCATTTACCGCTTTGGGAGGTTTCTTCAACAAAAACCAGCTTTTATTTACGAGAATTGGCGGCATATTAATCATCGCCCTCGGTCTTTATCAGGTTGGTCTTTTAGACTTTAAATTCCTGCAAAAGGAGCGAAAGATTCGGCTTAATCTGGGAAACCGCAAGATGAATCCCCTCGCTGCTTTTCTTATGGGCTTTACTTTTAGCTTTGCATGGACCCCATGTGTCGGTCCGGCACTATCCTCTGTACTTATATTGGCCTCCAGCGCCAAAAATGCCTGGGTAGGCAATCTGCTTGTCCTGCTTTATGCCATTGGATTTATTATACCCTTCCTGCTGCTGGGTTTATTTACGACACAGGTACTTAATTTCTTAAAGTCAAGGCAAAAATTCTTAAAATATACGGTAAAGGTCGGAGGAATTCTGCTTATCCTGATTGGTATTATGATGTTTACCGGCTGGATGAACGGTATATCAAAATACCTCAATAAGCTATCTCAGCCCTTTGGTACCAAGCAGGAGAGCAATAACGGAGAAGACCCTGACGATACCGATATTTCGCAGATTCCCCCATCTGAAATCCCTGCGGATAATAGCGATACTGATTCAGAGGATTTACCGGATAATCCAGACACTAACAGCGGTACAGGGGGGCAGTCCGAGGATGACGAAGATAAGGTGTTCCCTGCCATCGACTTTACCTTAACCGATCAATACGGCAACGAGCATACCCTGTC
>JAEZXP010000191.1 GCA_023419655.1 Bacillota bacterium
GTCACTGCTTTCTGCGGCCGTCCCCTGGGTCTGAAAGAATCCCGTTAAAGCCGTCTCCTTTTCCTCGCTTACAACTTCCCATATAACTTTATTCTCTTTATATGATTTGATTCGATAGAACCTTCCGTATTGAAAGATTCTGCGATACTGCTTGTAAAATTCAATCTGCTCCTTGACATCTTTTTTCTGCTCTGGTGTAAGATATTTTAAATCCAACTCATATCCAAAGCATCCAAAGCATGCTGCATGAAAGCGGGTTGCAAGTGGCGTATCCCGCAGTGTCTGCTGATGCGGTGACTGTGATACATGGGCTCCCATGGCAGACTGCGGATAAAAATATGATAATCCGGTCTGAATCTTTAACCGCTCAATTGGGTCCGTATCATCCGAGCACCAAATCTGGGGACTAAAGCACAGCATTCCAAGGTCAAACCGGTTTCCGCCGCTTGAACAGCTTTCCAGCAGAATATGGGGCCGCGGCATGAATATACGGTTTAGCACCTCATAAAGACCCATTATATAGCGATGGTAGAATTCTCCCTGATTTTGCAGAGCAGGTGAAAATGCTTCTGCAATATGACGGTTCATATCCCACTTCACATAACGGATATCTGCCTCATCAAGAATACCTGAAACCTGCTTTACAATATAATCACGAACCTCTTTCTTACACAAATCCAGTACCAGCTGATTTCTGCCCAAAACCGCTTCCCGGTCAGGTAACCTTATTGCATATTCCGGATGGGTACGGTACAGCTCGCTATCCTCGTTTACCATCTCCGGTTCAAACCAGAGGCCAAAATCCAAGCCTATCTTTTTAATCTTATCCGCAAAGTCTTTCATCCCATGGGGCAGTTTTTTTGTATTGACGGTATAATCGCCCAGCCCGGCTTTATCATCATTTCTCTCTCCGAACCAGCCGTCATCCAATACAAATAATTCAACCCCCAGCTCCTTTGCCTCTTTGGCAAGCCGCAGCAGCTTTGCCTCATTAAACTTAAAGAAATGAGCCTCCCAGTTGTTAAGAAGGATTGGTCTTTCCGTCTTCTTATAATTACCTCTCACAATGTGCTCATTGACAAAGGCATGCAGATTGCTGCTTGTGCCATTAAATCCATGACTGCTATAACTCATCACACATTCCGGTGTCTCAAATTTTTCTCCGTGGGATAGCTTCCATTCAAAGCAATGAGGATTGATTCCCATATTGATACGGACATAATCTCTTTCATTCTTCTGAACCGCACTGTAATGGTTGCCGCTGTATACCATATTGAAAGCATATACATTGCCATAATCCTCATTCGCATCCGCTTCCGCTATCATAAAAGCGGGATTATGACGGTTACTGCTGGCTCCCGTTGTTGAGGAATTGACGGTTATGCCATATGAAACCGGGCGCTTATGCAGATTGGCTTCCTTAATCCACCCACCGTCCAAGGTATACATCATAAAGCATTCATCCGGCATATCCAAAGACATACTCATCATACGCCGGACGGATAAGGTATCTTCCGATTCGTTCCTTGCCACAGCCCTTCTGGTTATAACATCCGTTTGCTCAAAGACTGTATAGTACAGGTCAATAAAAATAGGGTACTTCTTATCCCTTAATGTAATCTTCAATGTCTGGTTACCGCCGTAAGCATTCGGTAAGGTATCCATAGGAATACACCCGTCCACCACCTCATGACTGTCATATACAAAATCTGTTACATAGCTGCCATCCGCCATTATAAATTCTGTCGGACTTTGACGGTAGTCTCCCCGGCCGTTATCCGACCATTCCAGGCACATGCTGTCAAGACCATACACCGGGTCTTTCTTATCATAGAGGACGCTGCTGCCTATCTGAATCGAGCGTTTTTGTGCCAAATCATCTGCACGGTCCTCTTGGCTCAATAAATTACCGTAATAAACATGCTCCATATGTCCATACTGCGTCTTTTTGAACATATAGGTTGTATGTGCCGTATCCAATCGAAAGCTTGTCCCCAAAATTGTAATCAAAGCATCTTCTCCTTCTTGACATTCATATGCTAAAACCTATCCGATACAGATAGCAATCCCTCTCTTACCATTACATATTTAATCAATAATGGTAGGTCTGCGGCTTAACATACTGCTCGTAACCTTCCTTCGTTATACCATTTTCCTCTATCATTTTCGTATAAAATTCACCGGACCTTTTGACCGTCCTCTCCTGTGTTTCGTAATCAATATGATCCAGTCCAAAGCGGGAGCTTTCTCCTTCTATCCATTCGAAGTTATCACAGAAGCACCAATGATAATATCTTGTTACAGGCAGGCTTGATTTTGTTATTGCTTTTAGATGTTCATAGATATATTTGCACCTGAAAGCATCCTGATTATCGCAGGTTCCGTTCTCTGTGATATAAACCGGACGTTCTAAAACCTGATAAATATTCTCGGTACAGCGTATAAGCCCTTCGGGGTAAATCTCCCATCCCAAATCATTCTTTGGCGCGTCCTGCCTCGTTCCGTCCCCAAATCCTGATACTGTTGTTCTTGTATAATAATTAACCGCGATAAAATCAATGTACTCTCCCCTGGATACTCCTGCGTCTCTTTTTAACGGCCAAGGAAAGCAGCCTGTGAGTATTGCTTTCGTGATGGCTCCCTGGAAAAATCTTTCTACCAGCTTCGCACAGATACGGTGCCATGGATTCTTCGGATTTTTAGGGTCAAACACACGGACATGATGGGCAAAGCTGACCTTCGTATCGTGAAATCCCATCTTCTGCCGCATATCATGAATCATCTGATAAGCCTTTATATGACAAACAGTCATATTCGACATTACTTTTAATGCTTTTACAATTGATTTTTCGCCCGGTGGCCAATCGCCGTAGAAGTATGAAATCGTCGCATATACATTTGGCTCATTAATCGTTATGTATTCAGAAACAATGTCTCCAAAGGAGCTTACCACCAATTGCACAAAATCCAGAAAATACTCCAGATTCTCCTTCTTCGTAAATGCTCCTTTGCGTTCAAACCACATGGGATTCGTAAAATGGTGAATCGTAAGCAGAACCGAGATGCCTTTCTCTTTCAGATACAAAAGCTCATCTCTGTAATGTGAAACCGCCGCTTCATCCACCCTGCCCTCATCGGGACAGATTCTTGCCCATTCAATACCAAGACGATAATGCTGAATCTTCATGTCAGCCATCAAATCCGCATCCTGCTTCCACCGGTTATAATGGTCTGTTGCCCGTGCCGGATTCGAGTTATCCTTAATTCTGCCTTGATGGTACCAGTCATTCCAATTATGTCCACACTCGCCGCCCTCAATCTGAGTTGCCGCTGATGCTGCTCCAAGAGAAAATTCCTTGAATTTTAACTCCAATACGCTCCCTCCATTTCAATGAGTTATTTTGCATTCCTTTCTCGTTCCAAATATTCAGTATCTGTGCACTAGAATGTATACTTTCTCTTTTTGTAGTAAAAACCCAACGTGAATATAATTATCATCAATACCAATCCCATGCTATATGTCGCACCAAGTGTCACCACACCAATCCTGCTCTTATCCGGTTCAAATAACCGCCCCAGCCTTGTTAAGGCAATACCAATGGTTGAGCTGAACATTAAGGATATTGGTGCAAAAGAGCTTCTCTGACTATCTGAAATCCATATGTATTGCCAGAAATACACAAACAGAGAAACTATCCCTAAGAAATGCCCTATTAAGAGGGAAGTAAATATCTTCATATTTCTTTGAGCAAATCTACCGCCTGCCCAAAACCAAAAACATGCCATAAGAATCGGGGATGCATACCAATATATCGTAAATATAAAAGAAATCGGACTAAAGATTATCCATCTTGTAAGCAAATTATGCAGATAGCCTATTCCTATAGGCGCAAAACTGAAAATAAATAAGCCAAGCTTTCTAAACATATAGCCTCCCCCATTCGATTTATAAATACTTAGAATAATGGTTTCCCTCTGTCAACGCCAAAGTGATTTATTTATCTCTTTCACTTCGCCGTTTTGATATC
>JAEZXP010000038.1 GCA_023419655.1 Bacillota bacterium
GCATAAAAATTGTTATGACTGCCTACCAGATTATTGATAAGTGTAATCAGAATCCCTTCATATGTAAAGAGCCTCATTACCTGGTTTCGTGATGCTGTCATCGCATTTATCGCATGGGGAATCCTCACACCAAATAAATATTTCAAAGCATTCTTCATATACATTTCCTCATATCGATGCTGTTTTTGTCTATTTTGATATCCTATATAATTCATGGTGCATTCGAAAGGAAGTATATCATCAGTTATGAAGTTTATCAATACCTAAAATTCCTATCATAATAGCGGCAGATGCTATCTATGAAGCTCATAATTTCTGCAATATAACTCTGTCAAAAAAGAAGCTGACAACCTTTATGCAGCTTCTCGTATAATTATTTCATATCTGTCAATTGCATCTCAATAAGCCAGTATTTCATATCCACTGTCTGTAATCAGAATCGTTACTTCCCATTGGGCCGAATCCTTGCCATCCTTTGTACATATTGTCCACCCATTCTCCCCGTCCATGACTACTTCCGCTTTACCCGCATTTATCATAGGTTCAACCGTAAATATCATCCCGGGCACCAATAGCATTTCTGTTCCTCTTTTTGATACATAGCTGACAAATGGTTCTTCATGAAACTCATTTCCAACGCCATGGCCGCCAATTTCCTCAACAACAGAATATCCATGGGAACATACATAGTCATTAATTGTCTGACCTATGTCTCCCAGAAAGCTCCATGCCTTTGCTTCTTCTATTCCGACATTGATGGCTTCTTTTGCTGCATCAACTAACCTTTTACGCTCATCACTTACATTCCCAAGACAAAACATCCTGGATGAATCCGAATAATAACCATTGACTATCGTCGTAACATCAACATTAAGAATATCACCGTCTTGTAAAGTAACTTTATCCGATGGAATGCCGTGGCATACTTCATTATTAATTGAAGTACATACGCTTTTGGGAAAACCTTCATACCCCAATGTTGCCGGAGCTCCGCCAAGTTCTCTGGTTTTATGATATATCAGCCTGTCAATCTCTCCCGTGCTCATACCTACATGGATATGCTCCGTTATATAATCAAGTATTTCAATATTTATTTTACCGCTTTCTCTAATCCCTTCAATTTGTGTGGATGATTTGATAATCTTTCTGCTGGGAACGACGCAGCCCTGCATTTTAAATGATTTGATTTTTTCATCCATATTGAAATGGCACATTTTATATTTCTTTCCGCTTCCACACCAGCAAAAATCATTTCTTTCTAGCTTTTTATACATTTTAAGCTCCATATAATTTACTAAGGAGTATTTAAGTTATTAATGCTTTATCATACAGCAGAAATTGCGGCCGTGTCTTTCGAAACCGACTTGGGGAATGCCCATATTTTTTATGAAATGCCCTTGAAAAAGCTTCATTTGAAGAAAAGCCATATCGAATGGCAATATCAAGAATTTTATGATTTGTTTCTCTTAATTCCAACGCAGCCATACTAAGCTTCCGTCTCATAATATATTCCTTGAAGGAAATCCCTACTACCTCATGGAACTTCACCGAACAATAATATGAAGAGTACCCTACATAACAGGACATCTTTTCAAGCGTTGGACGGTCCTTCAAATTAATTTCCACCCAGTCTATCATGTTTTCAATCGTTTTAACCGACAACTTTAATCACTCCTTGTAAAACCATTGTATCATAAACATATCGTATATTCTTGATATAAGTTGTGTTCTTTTATTAAAAAGAAGCTGACAATCTTTCTGCCGCTTTCATCATATAACCTGTATGCGTAATCGTTGCTTCTGGTGCTGGTTATCAGTCCCATATCCTCATAATAACGTAACGCGCGAGCGGATATGTCATACTTGGACGACACATCTCTGATTTTAATAAATTCGTTCACAATAATCCTCCTTGTCGATGGTCTGCAATAAGTATAAACGCTTCCCCAACGACAGAGTCAATAGAGAAAACTAAAATTCATATTCGATTATAGTAGCAGGGTACAGAAAATATAAATAACCTCCGTACAATTCCGCCAGTGACGGTGTACAGAGGTTTAGTAGTATATGTTGAATAAAGGAATTTCCTGCTCCGGCTTACTCGTCCCAGTTATGATATACTTCCTGTACATCATCATCCTCATCGAGTAAATCAAGAATCCGATTCATGTTTTTTATATCCTGCTCATCGGTCAGTTCAACCCAGGTCTGCGGAATCATGGTAATCTCTGCCTGTGCCATAGGGATGCCTTCATTTTCAAGATTTTCTCTGACCTCACTAAAGGATTCCGGGTCGGTAATAATCTCGAAGCTGTCCTCTTCCTCTTTGAAGTCTTCAGCTCCTGCATCCAGAGCCATAAGCATCAAATCATCACCCTTTAACGCACATTCCTCTTTATCAAGGATAATCTGACCCTTACGGTCGAACATAAAGGATACACAGCCGATGGTTCCCACATTGCCATTCCCTTTGGTAAATGCATTGCGGACATTGGCTGCCGTTCTGTTCTTGTTATCGGTCAGGGCATTAACGATAATAGCCATTCCATTGGGACCATAGCCTTCATAGGTAACCTGTTCATAATTAACGGCATTTGCATCTCCTGCTGCCTTTTTGATGCTTCTTTCAATGGTGTCATTGGGCATATTATTTGATTTTGCCTTCGCAATAATATCTTTTAAACGGCTGTTACTATTGGGGTCCGCTCCGCCTTCCTTTACTGCAACCGCTATCTCCCGGCCAAGCTTTGTAAATACTTTGCCCTTTACAGCATCATTTCTTTCTTTTTTATGTTTAATATTTGCAAATTTTGAATGTCCAGACATTTTAATTCTCCTTACTTGTTCATATCCTTACTTAGAATATACTTTCTAATATTGTTGTACTGACATGTCCATCTCCAGGATACCCGTGCTGTCAGACTGATTATGAACGTGCCACTGCATTCGCTATCATTATGTAATCATGGAACAGATTAAAATCTATTCCATATGATTAATTATCTTGTTTAGCTTTTCCATAACGGACACCGTCTCCTGCGCTGTTCTTATCGCACACATGATGGTATCATCTCCTGCTATACACCCTACGATGCTGTTCATCTGAAGGGCATCCAGTGCGGCAGCCACAGCCATCGCCATACCTGACACGGTCTTGATTACCAGGATATTTTGTGCCATATCCATGGATACAAATCCCTCTTTTAATACACGGGTATATTTTTCACTAAGCCCCGGTTCAGATTTTCGAATCGTGATATATTTCTGTCTGCCCCCGTCCACAGCAATTTTAATCAGCTTTAATTCTCTGATATCCCTGGAGACCGTCGCCTGAGTTACATTATAGCCTTCCTTCATTAACCATTCAGCCAGCTCTTCCTGTGTTTCCACATCATACTTATTAATTAACTCAAGGATTTTGCTTTGTCTGCTTAATTTCATACTTTCTTACCAGTGCCTTTCTTATAAATGTTTATATGTTATCACTGCCGCCTATCAGTTTAGAACGTAATATTTCATATATACCGGTCTGGTTCAGTCGAATTAATTTTGTACCATATGGTGCCTTTTTTACGAATATTTTATCCTCTGTTCCCAGGTCAATGACTGTCTGCCCGTCAAAAGTAGCAATCGCCTCATCGTCCTGTGTCTTTTTACTTTTCCTTATTACAACCTTAATGATATCCTCCGCAGACACAACTACACTTCTTGGGCTCAAGGAGTGAGGACAAATCGGTGTAATAACCATAACATCCGCCCTGGAGGTTATAATGGGTCCTCCTGCAGACAGATTATATGCTGTGGACCCGGTCGGAGTAGAGATAATAACACCGTCTCCCCTATAATCATCAACCAGTTCATCATTGACATATATCCTCACACTTATGATTCGGGAAAGTCCCTTACGGGTAATCACGATATCATTTAATGCATAGCCTGTAAATATATCCTCGTCAGGAGGCTTATGATTGGTTTGCGCATTTCCCTGGAGCATTATCCTGTTTTCTATCACATAATCATCTGCAAACAATCTGTCCAATGCTTCCGTTATACTATGGGGTTCTATCTCAGCAAGAAATCCCACCGTCCCCAGATTAATTCCAAGAATAGGAATGTTCAGATTCATCAGGTGCGTTGCACAGCTAATTAAAGTCCCATCGCCGCCTAAGACAATCGCACACTCAACATCTAAGTCAGGGTTTATATCCTGTCCATTTTCTATGGACTGAGCCCCTATAAGGGTACTTTTTCTTCCTGATACCTTAATATAATCGGCAATCTGCTTCGTGATTATATTATCCCTGTCTTTTCCCTCATTCGTAATAATTAAAAACCTGTTCATTGTATGCCTACTCTCCCGATTATCGATAAAAGTGTAACATATAATAATATGAAGTTCAAGTAATCATTTTCCTAATTGGAATTATTACTCATGTTCCCGAATAATTAATAATCATCCATGGCGTTTGTCTTATTGCAGAATTTATTAACCGTTATAAATCAGACAACTGTCCATGGGCTTCGCTTACAACAGACTGAATCATCTCCGAGCTTATAGGATTTATTCTATCCGCTTTGCCGTCATTCTCTAAGTCCGCTGATCTCTTAAGATATAATAAATATTCAATGTTGCCCTCCGGTCCCTTAATCGGCGAAAACTCCAGACCAAGCCAATCAAATCCAATCCCGGAGGCATAGGATGATACCGCCCCGATTACCTCCATATGAATCTTCTTATCCCTGACAACTCCCTTTTTTCCTACATTTTCACGGCCGGCTTCAAACTGCGGCTTAATCAGACACACCATCTCCGCGTCTGCTGTCATCAGCTCCCTAACCGGAAGAAGGACTTTCGTTAGGGATATAAAAGATACGTCTATCGATACAAATGCCACAGCATCCTCTATATTCTCCCGGGTGAGATAGCGGATATTGGTCTTTTCCATCGATACTACCCGTTCATCCTGCCGCAGCTTCCAGGCCAGCTGGTTTGTTCCCACATCAACCGCATATACCTTTGACGCACCGTTTTGCAGCATACAATCCGTAAATCCCCCTGTGGAAGAACCCACATCCATGCAAATCTTTCCTTCAAGCTGTATTAAAAATGCGGCCATTGCCTTCTCCAGCTTTAAACCGCCGCGGCTTACATATTTAAGTTTTTCACCCTTTATTTCTATCCGTACATCCTCTGAAAATGTGCTTCCGGCTTTATCCTCCCGCTGCCCTTCAACAAACACATTTCCTGACATAATGATAGCTTTGGCTTTTTCTCTGGACTGAGCCAGATTCCTGTTCACTAAAAGCATATCCAGCCGTTCTTTCATATCCTCACACTTTCTTATCTATCTCTTCCAAAACAAAACCTATCCATTGCAATTATAAAACATACTATTTTTTAGATTGACCCGTATATTCAAGTATCTTCCCTGCGATACTTCCTTCATCAAGCTCCAGCCTTTCAAGCAGCTCACCCACTCCGCCCTGCTCGATGAACTCATCCGGTATTGAAAAATTGATATGTCTTATATTCTGCTTATTATATTTGCTAATATAATCCGATACCTGCTGACCGTATCCGCCGGTTCTAACATTCTCTTCCATCGTTATGAATATTTCATGGCTTTTTGAAAGCGTATCAAGCAGTTCCTTATCGACAGGCGAAACAAACCGGACGTTAACCAGGGTCGCATCCATATCCTGCTCCTTAAGACGTTCCGCTACGTTAACGGCCGTCTTTACCATGCTTCCTACCGCTAAGATGGTGACTTCTTTTCCCGTATAAAGAATCTCACTCCTGCCATACACGATAGGCTCCCGGTTATCCGAAAGTCCCATGTATGCCTCTCCCTTGGGATACCGAATCGCCGTTGGACCGTCATAGGACAATGCAAAGCTAAGCATCTCTTCTAATTCCCACCTGTTCTTCGGTGCCATCACAGCAAGATTCGGTATATGGGATAAGAAGGACAAATCAAAGATTCCCTGATGGGTCTGCCCGTCTCTTCCGCTTAATCCTGCCCTGTCTATTGCAAATACAACCGGAAGCCTGTTGATACACACATCATGGATTATCTGGTCATACGCCCTTTGCAAAAATGTAGAATAGATGGCCACTACCGGTCTCAGCCCTTCCGCAGCCATACCTGCGGCAAAAGTGACCGCATGCTCCTCCGCAATTCCCACATCAAAGAACCGGTCAGGAAAATGCTTATTAAACAAGTTCAAACCTGTGCCATAAGGCATTGCAGCCGTGACTGCCACTACTTTTTTATTATGCTTTGCATTTTTTAGTAATGCGGATGAGAATACCTTGGTATAGGATACCGCTTTCTCCTTACCGACAGGCTTTCCGTCATCAATGCAAAACGGCTCTATTCCATGGTATATACCGGGATACTTTTCCGCCGGCACATAGCCTTTACCTTTCTTTGTAATAACATGAATAACGACCGCCTTCTTTGCTTTATGGGCAGTCTGCAATGCGGACAGCATCTTACCGATATTATGACCGTCAATCGGACCGATATAGGTCAGTCCCATATCCTCAAAGAACATGCTGGGCAGCATAAAATATTTAATGGCATCCTTCGACCGCTTCAGACGGTTTACGATGTCTTTGCCTCCCGGCAGCTTTTTTGTCAGAGCATTTTCCATGTTTTCTTTAAACTGCGTGTACCCTGTATTTGTCCGCAGTCTTGCAAGATAATTCGCCATGCCGCCAACATTGGGCGATATGGACATATTGTTATCATTTAGAATGATAATCATATTTGATTTTAATCTGCCGGCATTATTCAATGCCTCAAATGCCATGCCCCCGGTAAGTGCTCCGTCACCAAGTACAGCAACAACTTTATTGTCTTCACCCTTTATATCCCTGGCCTTTACCATTCCTAGCGCAGCCGATATGGCCGTTGAACTGTGCCCTGTATCAAAGGCATCACAATCGCTTTCTTCTCTCTTTGGAAATCCGCTTATACCATCCATCTGTCTGAGGCTGTCAAACTGCTCTTTTCTTCCCGTTAACAGCTTATGGGTATAGGATTGATGCCCTACATCCCATACCAGCTTGTCCTTAGGAAAGTCCAGAAAAAGATGCAATGCCATTGTCAGCTCAACAACTCCCAGATTCGATGCCAGATGCCCGCCTGTCTTACTTACGCGGTCAATTAAAAATGTCCGGATTTCTTCGGCAAGCTCCCGATAATCCTGTGAATTTATATTCTTAATTTCATTTGCATGATTTATATTATCCAATATTCCAGGCATGTTCATACACCTCATTTCCTAATCCAGTATGCCTTGATTTTACTTCTCCCTGTTCATCAGCTTTATAATCAGCATCTCCAGATATTCATTCTCATAGGGCAAGGACCGGTACGCTTTCAGTGCTCTGTCCGTCACATAAGCGACCTCTTCTTTTGCCTTCCCGGCACCCATCAGGGCAACATAGGTTGATTTATCATTCTTCTCATCCGAATGAACCGGCTTGCCCAGAACCTCACCACTGCTGGTTACATCCAGAATATCATCCATTATCTGAAATGCCAGTCCTATATCCCCGGCTATACGTTCTATAATAGCAGCTTCCCCGTCATCGGCTCCTCCAAGAATCGCTCCTATCATCATGGATGCCTCAATTAATGCACTGGTCTTTAACCGGTACATCCTGTCCAGTCTTTCTTTTGATGCATGTATACCCTCGGATTCGATATCGATAACCTGTCCGCCAATCATACCGTAAATTCCGGCCTTCTCAGCCAGCGTTTTATAAGACTTCATAACCCTTTTATAGCTATCCAGCGTATTTGAAGTTTCATCCATCTCATCATAGGCTCCCCCCGCAGTTTCAAAGGCATACGTCAAAAGACCATCCCCTGCCAGAATTGCCATGGCCTCTCCATATACAATATGCGTTGTTTTTCTTCCCCTGCGGTATTCATCATCATCCATGGCAGGAAGGTCATCATGAACCAGGGAATACGTATGAATCATTTCTATTGCCGCTATGAACCGGTTTAAAACCGCAGTATCTCTGCCTTTACCAAAAAGCCGGAAGGTCTCAAGCATAAGCATGGGACGGATACGTTTTCCTCCCGCCATCACACTATAATTCATGGCTTCCATAACCGTCTTATACAAGCCGTCTTCCTTCGGTAAAAAACCCGTTATGATTTGTTCAAGCTCAGATACCCGCTTCTGTTGTTCTATTTCAAAGTTCATCTGTCTCTCCATTTTCACTTAATATAATTAACTCCTTTTCCACCTTATCAATGGAATCGTTGCATTGCTTTAAGAGCTTCATCCCTTTCTGATAAAGAGAAAAAGAATTCTCCAGTTCAATATCCGGTTTTTCCAGCTCTTCTATGATTACATTCAGCTTTTCAAAAGCTTCTTCCAGTTTAAATTCTTTCTCCGCCATACAGACCTCCATACTATATCGAATGTATTCTATCGATAGTTATTCTTTGATTATGCATTCTATTATGTATGCATATGCGTTATCTGCTATCGCTTCTCTCTCTCAGCTTCCTTAATATCCTCAACCTTGGATATTATATCACCATCCAGAAGAGAGATTGTAAGCAAATCATTTTTTGCGACACTTTTAATGCTTTGTATCGGCAGGTTGTCCTTTCCCCTGACTAAAGCATATCCCTTCTTTAACTTTAGCAGCGGGGATAATCCCTCCAGCTTTGTTATATACAATTCAAGCCTGTAATGTGCCTCTTTTAGCTTCTTGTCCATATGATAAGTCAGCTTCTGCTCCATATCCGTCAACTGCTGCCTTCTCTGCTTAATCTGATAAGAAGGGCTGGCATAAAAAAGCCTTAGTTTCAACTCCCTGAGCTTTGACTGATAAGCGGTAACATGATGCATAGCCGTATTAAAAATCCGCCTTTTGTAATCCTTTATTATATTCGTGAAGGCTATGTAATCATTTACTGCCAGCTCTGCTGCTGCCGAAGGTGTCGGTGCTCTTAAATCCGCCACATAATCTGCGATTGTAACATCCGTCTCATGCCCCACCGCCGATATAACCGGTGTATCACAGGAATAAATGGCACGGGCTACAATCTCTTCATTGAATGCCCACAAATCCTCTATCGAGCCTCCGCCTCTTCCGATAATGATTACATCCGGCTTTAACTTGTCCAGGGCCTTTATTCCCTTCACTATACTCTGTGCTGCTCCGGCTCCCTGAACCTGTGCCGGATATAATATCAGCTGGATATAAGGATTTCTCCGTTTTGATATATTTATAATATCCTGGATTGCCGCTCCGGTAGATGCTGTTACAATGCCCACACACCTTGAATAAGCAGGTATTGGCTTTTTATTTGCCCCGTCAAACAGCCCCTGTGCCTCCAAATCCTTTTTAAGCTTTTCAAAACGCTCATACAGTACGCCAAGTCCGTCCTGAATAACCTGATTGGCATATAATTGATATTTCCCGTCCCGTTCATACACATTAATACTGCCAAGTACGACAACGCTTTGCCCCTCTTCCATTCGGAAGGTAAGTCCCCTTCGCTGTCCCGCAAACATCACACATGCTAATTGCCCCTGGGTATCCTTAAGCGTAAAATAGATATGTCCAGAGGTATGGTATTTACAGTTTGAGACCTCTCCCTTCACATATACATTGTTAAGGTAGCGGTCCTTTATGAATATATTCTTTATATATTGATTAATCTCCGTAACGGTATAAGCCTGTCCCATGTATTACCTCATTTCCGCCATGCTTACGCCAGTTTAGCCAGCACCCCGTTAATAAAGCCCGGGGTATCATCCCCGCCGAATACCTTCGCCAGCTCCACCGCCTCATTAATTGCCACTTTAACCGGTATATCCTCATCAAAGCGCATTTCGTATACGGCAAGCCTGAGAATCGTCAGCTCAACCTTACCCATACGGCGTATGGTCCAGCCGCTGGCTGCTTCAGAAAGCATGGTATCAATCTCCTCCAGCTCCTTAATTACTGACTGAAACCGGTCGGTCAGATATGCGTATTCTTCTATTGTAGGCGCTTTAAGCTCCGACAAATATATCTCCATCTGCTCGATTAAATCATGCGCATCATAAAAATCCTTCCGAAACAGCATCAGAAAAATATGTTCCCTGATTTCTCTCCTAGTCACTATCCCAATTCCTCCTGAATATAATATAACTCTTCACAACTTACAACGGAGGAATTGTCCTCCTAAAAGTACTATAACCTTTTACAGCCTATAATGGAGGAATTATCCTCCTGAATATAGTATAACTCTTCACAACTTACAACGGAGGAATTATCCTCCCGCCTCTTCTTATACCAAGAAAAGGATGCTGCAAATACTGCATCGGCAGTATCCTATAATTATGTTTGCAGCATCCCCTTATATCATTACTCTTTTACAATATTTACACCGGCTATCCTGATGTTTACTTCTCCAACCTGTAGCCCTGTCATATTCTCGATAGCCAGCTTTACCTTTTCCTGAACCTGCCGGGCTGTTTCGGGAATTCCATAACCGTATTCCAGCGTGAGAGCCATATCCACCGATACGTCATCCGGTGTCACCAGAACCTTAACGCCCTTGGATAAATTCTTCTTTCCGAATTTACCTGCCAATTCATTGGTCACATTACCGCTGGTTGAAGCAACACCTTTTACCTCGGTTGCTGCCAGCCCTGCTATAACGGCTACAACTTCATCCGCAATCTGTACTTCTCCTACATTGCCATTCTCATGTATTTTATATGTGTTCCTGATTTCAGTCTCTTTACTCATAGCAGATACCTCCTATGTTACATATTGTCTGGTCGTTCCTACATAATAAATGATGTTATTTCCTTTATTATATAGTATTATACCAAACTTCTCATCTTTTGCAATTAATAATAAATTTTTTTTGCTGCCTGCAAATCTCATAAATTTCTATTATTCTGATATTATAACCGGATTAACTGTGATTTTGTCGATAGAGGCATTGGTCTCTTTCACGACCACATCCTCTACAATGGCCAGCTGCTGGTCTGACAGTGACGGCGTATTAATTACCACATTCACATCCCCATCTGCATTCATGGTTACCATGGCATCAGAAAATCCCTTGGCTTCCAGCATTACCTCCGTATTATTTTCAATCTCGGCGATATTCGTAAGCTCAATCATTCTTTCAATAAGCGGCTCCTTGGATGCTTCTGAAACAGTTGAGCTTTCTATCAGTGCCCTAAGGTCTGCTCTGCTTCTTGCCCTGTCCTGCTCTCTCTCCAGCTTCTTGCTTATAAAGAAGCTTCCGTCTAAGGTGGTGCTTGCCAGAACAGCTTCTCCGGGAACATATTCTATATCCAATTCTCCGGTATCGGTTACATCATTTGCTGCAGCAAGTATATCCTCGTCAGAAATATCGCCCAGTTCTCCAATCGTATCTTTTTCTTCGTCTGTTGCAGCCGTTTCATCTTCCCCATCCGCTTGATCGGCATCTGCCGTATCATCTGCTTCTCCATTCGTGGTGTCATCTGTAATATCCGTTGTATCATCACCCGGTATGTCTCCTACATCCGTCGTATTTTGTGCATAATCTACTCCATCCACACCGACAACAACATCATAATCCGGATTATTTGTCATCACCGTATCAGCATCGTCCGGCTTATCATCGTTCGTGAAACTCAAATAACCGGCAATCACAATCATAATTGCCAGTGCCGTAATTATGATTTGATTTTTTTTAAATATATTCTTCATTTATAAACCTCCTGATCATTTAATACCATCGCTCATCTTCATTACCTTAACTTTATGCATCGGAATATTAAATAATACCTCTACCGCTTCCATAATGTCCTTAATAATGATGACATTATCACCGCCCTCGGCAATAACAAGAACGCCTTCTATCTCAGGCTCCCGTTCCTGCAATATGTAAGGCTGGGTCTTCCCGTCCCCGTCTGTAACGAGAACAGTACTTTCCTCCTTCTGGATACGATTATTTGTTCTGCTTCCGCCCTCCCCGTCAAGTTCATTTAAGCCCTCCTGAGTATACGGTACATCCTTAAGTGGAATCTTCTCCTTGGAGGCCTTTAATGTTATCATAACCTCCACCTCTCCGATTCCGATGACCTTACGAAGTGCATTCTCAAATCTTTCTTCTAGGTCTGATATATAGGTATTCGAATCATAGCTTGTCGTATTCGTACCTGTTTGCCAATCTGAGGATTCGATATCAACATTCTTATCCTTATTTCCCTTATCACCCCCCATTAAACCCGGAAATGTAAGTAAAATAAGCAAAATTCCTGCTGCAAACATCATTATCAGCTTGGGCATTCCAATATCTTTCAGGGATATTTTCTTTTTCTCCATATTATCCTCCCTGTATACTAATATTTATATTATCTTGTTTCATATTATAGAAGTCAGATAGTCTATTTTTTATATGAATTTCCTCGGGAGAAGGTAGCTTTTGCTCACTTTGTTCATCCTCCGTATCCTCTGTATTACTAGAAATCATAATTTTCTCTATATTGATTTTATGTGCAGGTATTGCTTCGTCCTCCAAATACCCCGCACTGATTTTCATTGATTCTATTTCTCCAAAGCTGCTGCTCTCTGTATTCTGATTAAAAACAACCTCCACATCATACAGATACAGTCCGCCGTCCTGCAATACATCGGACACCTGCTCCTTTATCCTGTCCTTAAAACCGGCAAAAACGATATCCTTCTGCTTATCCTCCATAAGACTTAATTCCTTCTGAAAACCTGACACGTCCGATTGATAGATGTTGGAATTAAGGTAATAGTCCAAAATTCCATCCATATTCAGCAGCTTCAGAAACGGAGACACAACAATCAATAACAATATCATTCCGGATACGATGCTTATATATTTTTTATAGCTGCTGCTTCCTAAAAGGTTCATAATGATGGTATTAAGAATCAAATAAATAACGATATTCCTGACCCATTCATATATCTCCCCCATAAAAATTCTCCCTCCCTTTACTATCTGCAAATCCGTATCCAGTGTCCTGTATCAATGACTTTCCCCTCCCATCTTCATGAATTTCCATTCACATGCCGTTATTATTTTGCAGCCTACACCACTTTCCCTGTAGATATGGCAACAATCGTAATCGATAAAAGAAAAAGAATTGCTCCGACGATTACACATTGAAGAAGCATCTCTGCTGATTTTGCAGAAGCACTGATGCATTCAATAATCCGTTTATCTGAAATCGGCTGCAGGGCTGCACTGCTGAACTTGTATATCAGGGTAATCACAACCAGCTGAACAATCGGAACAACACATATAACAATGATTACGATTAAGCCTGCAACCCCTATGGCATTCTTTAATAAGACACCCGCACCGATGACCGTTTCTGCCACACTCCCTATCGCGGGGCCTACCCCCGGCAATGCCGAAGAGGCCTTAAAAATCGTCGACCTCTTTACCTGGTCCGCCACCGGTACAATTAAACCCTGAATCGCCTGAAAGCCTATCACTGTTGCCAGCAGGCTTCTAAGTGTCCATTTAATAATTGTCTCTAAAAGTCCTGCCAGCTTTGACAGCATGTCCTCCTTTGACAGGTTGTTAGCAAGCACGATAATCAGGTAAAAGTTAACCAATGGTATGACAACCTTAATAATAATAAAATCCACCAGGGTAATGACCATCAGTGCCGCCTTGTAAAATACAAAGGATGACATACTTCCCGAACAGAAAGCCACTGACATAAAGTAAGCCGGAACCAAAGCCTTCATAAAGTCAAGTATTTGTCCGATAACCGTGGTGGCTATAATCGAAGCACTGATAAAGGAGCTGATTAATATTCCGAATAAGAGTAAATATGTAACATAATAGCCGGTTTCCGATACCTGGTTATATTTGAATGCCATGGACAGATTCGTGAATATCGCCGCAATCAGTGCAATGGAGATGAGACGGCTAAAGGTTGTGATATGCGCCTTAAACTCCCCGCTTATGGACTGGACCAGTTTTTTCCCTATCTCTGTCAATGAAAAGGCCTCCTGTCCGGACACCAGCTTACTCACATAATCCTCAAAATCCATCGCATCCTCCCGCTCCATGATTGTATCAATGACTTCCTGAATCTCGTCATATTTTATATCATCACCAAAATCATATGTAGCAGATACAATGCTTGTACTATTTATATTTATAAGCATGAATAACAATGCGATAATGAACTTAATGATATATCCGCAGTGCCTATGCTCTCTCTTATCCGCCAAATCATCCACCTTCTTTACTGCACTGTGAGAAAATTGTTAATGGTATCAAGCAACGCCAAAAGGATTGGCATACTGATAGCAAGAATCGAAAGCTTTCCCACTAGCTCCACCTGTTCTCCTATCGCCTGATACCCTGAGTCCTTACATAGGGATGCCGCGAACTCCGTGACATAAGTAATTCCAATTATCTTGATTAATATATTCACATAGGCCTTGTTAATCTTAATATAGCCTTGAAGGCGGGTTATGGTATCAAGAATAACCTCAAGCTTGCCTATTCCTAGCATCAGAATAATAAAGCATGCCGCTATACTGATATACAGGGAATACTCTTCCCTTCCCTTTTTAAAAATAATTGCAATTAGCACTGCAACAATACCAATCATCGCTACATTTATCATACTTCCCTCGCATTCCGTGTCACTTATGCCCATGTTTTCTACAACATACTAAAAAGCCCTCTAATTGTTGAGAACAGCTCTGTAATATATGGGAGAATCCAGAACAGAACCAGAATTAAGCCTGCAAGACTTGTCATAAATGCCAGCTCGTCCCGATTTGATTGCTTCAATATCTGATTTAGTATGGAAACCAATATTCCCACTACAGCTATTCTAAGTATTAAATAAACGTCCATTGCTACCCCCATGCTTTGCCGGCTTGAGCCATCGTGAAATATTTTAGTCTTCGCTTCGTAACCTATATCATGATGATGGATATAAATATCCCTGCCATAATTCCCAACGTGTTATACAAATACGTCTTTTCCTTTGCAGTCTTTGAAAGCTCCTGTATTTCTTCTTCCATCTGCTCAAGAAACAAATCGAGCGTATTCATCTGCATCTCCTTATCCAGATACCCCAGATTTTCGCCGAATTGAATTAGCTGGGACTTGTCCTTTTTGTTCAAAGAGGTTCCTAAAAGCTCCTTTTCTACCGCTTCTTTCCATACCTTTGAAAATGTTTCTCCCGAATGCTCGCTTAGCCTTTCCGATACCTTCATAAAGAATCCCTTGAAGCCTCCCTCATGCCTTCTGGCAATGGAGCTTATCGCTTCCGGAAGGGGGGTACTGCCATACCGGATATCACCCCTAAGCAGTACAATCAGTTTTCTCAATTCCCTCATATCATTTATCCGGTATTTAAGCTCATTCCCAAAATAAAAACCCATTAAGGTCGATGATAAAATAATAAGAATACAACCCACAACCTTTGTAATCTGCACATTATCCCCTCCATTTCTGACAATACGATATCAATATATTCTATTTCCTGCGGAATCATAGATTTCCTCAAGATGTCCGATTTTCCTGATATTATTCAGAATTACATACCGCTCAAACAATCTCTTTTGAAGCAGCTCCCCAAGAACCGGCTTGCTCTTTACATCCTCTATCGAACTGCCATGTACCGTTGCTATCAGCTTACAGCCGCAGCTTATCACATGGTCGATTGCCTCCAGGTCCTCTCTTGAACCGATTTCATCCACGGCTATCACCTGCGGAGACATGGACCGAATCAGCATCATCATTCCTTTTGCCTTGGGACAGCAATCCAGAATATCGGTGCGCATACCCAATTCATTTTGCGGAACACCCATATAGCAGGCTCCGATTTCAGACCGCTCGTCCACCACACCAACGTTCATACCGTTAAGGTAAGAGCTGCCATCGGATATCTGTCTTATAATATCCCGAAGCAGGGTTGTCTTACCGCACCGGGGCGGAGAAATAATCAGCGTATGGTATATTCCCTGAGGATTTTTATTAATCAGGTACGGCATCACAATATCCGCACAGCCCTTGACCTGATGGGCAAGTCTGATATTGATATAGGAAATATGCTTCATTCCCCTGATTGCGTCATCCTGAATAATGGTTTTTCCTGTGATTCCTATCCGGTGCCCCCCGTTAATCGTGATAAAGCCCTGGCGTATTTCCTCCTCGAATGCATACAGAGAATAATTACTGATGTATTCCATGGTCTCTTTAATCTCATTCTTTGTTATCACAATTCCCATAGAAGGATTACTTACAAGGCTTGCATTCTCCGACACGAAATATTCCATGTTCTCATAATTTATCATAAGCGGGCAGTTAATTCTCAGGCGTATCTCCTGCAGAGCATCAAAATCAATCTGGAGCTTGCCTAATATCGTCCTCAGCTTCAAAGAGAATATCTTAAGAAGCTCGTCTTTCGTTTTCATTGCTTGTACCTCCTCCGGCATGAACACAAATTTCCCTGCAACAGCTTATCCACCTTCTTCTAAAACAATATATTCCTGCCATATAAAAATATGACGCTGATTTAACAGAATCTTTCAGTTATTTTTCTTGCATTTTCTGATGGGTCTACTATAATAAAAGAACGGTAAGACAAGTAAAACAGGCCTTGACAGTGAATAACAAAGAGATATCTAACGATAGATAAAACCAGATTTAATATCAGGAGGTAACGATGCGGTACGGTTTGATTGGTGAAAAACTTGGACACAGCCATTCCAAATATATTCATGAGCGGATGGTGGATTGTATATATGATTTAATCCCTCTAAATGAGGATGAATTTCATCTTTTTATGAAAAATAAAGATTTTGCCGGTATCAATGTAACCATCCCTTACAAGGAGAAGGTTATTCCCTATCTGGATGAAATTGATACTCTGGCAGAGAAAATAGGCGCCGTCAATACCATTGTGAATCATAATGGCCGGCTCACCGGATATAATACTGATTTTTATGGGCTGCTCTATTTGTTCCATCGCAATAATATCAATCCGGAACAAAAAAAATGCCTGATTCTTGGCAATGGCGGTACCTCCAAGACAGCTCAGGCAGTATTAGAAAAGCTGGGTGCAAGCAATATCCTTGTTGTAAGCAGAAATCCCATGGGTAAAAACCAGATATCCTATGAAGAATGCTATGATAGCCACTGTGATGCCCAGGTGATTGTTAACACCACACCGGTAGGCATGTATCCGAATATTCAGGCTTCACCCCTGGATTTAACTGCCTTTACTAAATGTATGGCTGTGGTTGACGTAATATTTAATCCGGTACAGACCATGCTCACAAAACAGGCTAAAAGTCTGGGTATTACGGCAATTACCGGGCTTCCTATGCTGGTGGCCCAGGCTAGGCAGGCAGAGGAATATTTTAGAGGTATTGCGCTTGATGAAGGTATTATCGACCGGATAACGCAGGAGCTGTTGGAACGAATATAGTCTGTCATTTTCCCTGAGCTAATTGTTATCCCTCCGGGAATCAATCTCAGATATACTGGCACGCAGCCGCAAAATGGCGGGTGCGGCAACGGACAGCTCATCAATACCCATCCTTACAAACATCTCCGTCAAACTCTCATCGGCAGCCAGTTCACCGCAAATGCCTGTCCATATTCCGGCATTATGGGCGTTTTCTGCAACCATCTGAATCAAGCGTAAAACCGCCTTGTGGTGAGTGCTGCAGAATGGTTCAAGATTATGGTTCTGTCTGTCCATCGCAAGGGTATACTGCGTTAAATCATTGGTACCGATGCTAAATAAATCCACTTCCTGTGCAAGCTCGTCACTGATAATTGCGGCTGCGGGTGTTTCAATCATAATCCCTAACTCAACGCTTCTGCCGAATGGAATATGTTCCTTTTCCAGTTCACATTGAACTTCCGAGCAGATTTCTTTGATTCTCTTAACCTCTTCTACGGAGGTAATCATCGGAAACATTATCGCAAGTTTGCCATAGAAGGCTGCCCGGTATAATGCCCGCAGCTGCACTTTAAATATATCCGGCCGGGTCAAGCATATACGAATCCCACGCATGCCCATGGCCGGGTTTTCTTCATGAGGAAGCTCAAAATAATCTGCCTGTTTGTCAGCACCGATATCAAGCGTACGAATAATGACCCGCTTTCCCTGCATTTTTTGAGCAGCGGCTTTGTACACTGCGAATTGCTCTTCTTCCGTAGGATATGCATTTCTCTCAAGGTAGAGAAACTCACTGCGAAACAGCCCAATTCCTTCCGCGTCATTTTTTATCGCAGTATCCACATCAGACAGATTTCCGACATTCGCATAGAGATTTATTCTCCGTCCGTCTGAGGTTCTTGTCTCCCGGCCGCGGTAACGCTCAAGATGCTGTTTGTGGCGGTTTGCCTCCTCTTGTTTTAAACGCAGTTTCCGGATAATCTCCTCTTCCGGCTCCACGTATATCCTTCCGGTCTCTCCGTCCAAGATAATATCATCGCCCTCCAGACGCTTTTCCAACCTGTCTCCCAGACCAATGACTGCAGGGATTCCCATTGTACGGGCAAAAATTGCCGTATGTGAGTTTGCCGAGCCCGAGGATGTTACAATGGCAAGTACCTTCTGATAATCCAGCTGTGCTGTCTCACTTGGTGCCAAATCATCCGCCGCAAGTATATATGGCTTGTCCTCCATATCTGTGCTCACTTTCGCGCCGGTCAGTATAGCGATGACACGGTTTGAAACATCTTTGACATCCGCAGCGCGGCCTTTCATGTATTCGTCATCCATGTTTAAGAATCTTCCCGCAAACTGCTTTGCCGTCTGGCTTACTGCATATTCAGCGCACACTTTTTCGCCCTGGATGATGGCGGTGACAGATTCGCAATAGTCAAGGTCCTCCAGCATCATCTGATGAATCTGGAACAACAGGGCATTTTCCTCTCCCAGTTTTGCCTTCGTCTCTGTATACAATTCATCCAGCTGGGCAATTGCCTGCCTGCGCGCCGTTTCAAAGCGTCCGGCTTCCACCTCGGCATTTTCCACCGTCCGTTTTTTTATGTTTATTGTTGTACGGTGATAAAAATGCAGTTTGCCAAATGCTATACCGCGGCTTACACCCTGACCTTGCAGAATAATCATTGCTGTCCTCTCCTTTAGAAATTAGCTTCAACAAATTCTTCCAGAGACCGGACTGCTAATTCCTCGTCTTCTCCGGAAACTGTAATTACAATATGGTCCCCTTGTTTAATCCCGGCCTCCATCACACTAAATAACCTCTTCAAATCGGCGGTTTTGTCTCCGCAAATCATCTGAATATCCGATGTGAATTTCTGTGCTTCGCGCACGAGTAAGCCTGCCGGGCGTGCGTGAATTCCGTATTCATCCTGTACCGTAAAGTTGAACTGCTTCATTACGACCTCTCCTTTACTTGCAGCAATTTATCAAGCCGGGTTACTTTGCCTAAAGAACATAGTTCTATCTCTGAATATTCATTGCTGTTTGTAACTACAACGACGGTTGTTATGGGGTGCTCTGCCGCTTTAATCTCGGAGATTGAAAACTCCATAAGGAGCTGTCCGTACCGGACCTTGTCACCCAGTCTGACCAATGGCCTAAACCCTGCTCCATGCATAGCAACCGTATCCAAGCCGACATGTACCAATAATTCAATGCCGGCATTACTTTTCAATCCGAATGCATGCTTTGTCTCGGCAACCTGAATAACCTCCCCGTCAAATGGAGCATATATTCTCCCTTCTGAGGGTTTGATTCCGCAACCCTTTCCAAGAATCCCTTCTGAAAATACACCGTCCCCGATTTCTTCGAGCGGGATAATCGTTCCCTCTAAGGGAGAATATACACAAGCTGGATTGGTTTGACTGATTATCGTATTATCAAACAATGCATCTTTAAACCTTTTTAAAAAACTCATAATTTTCTCCTGAATCACTTTCTTTATGTCAATTATTTTGCTTTGGTAATGTCTTCGTTAATCATTTTCAAAACGGGCAAACAACAGTGTGCTTAATACCCCGACAACCAATGAGCCAACGACGAGAACCGCACCCCAAATCAGATTGGATACCCCGCCTGCCGGCCAATATGTGAATGCGCCGAAAATATTGGCAGTTCCGCCGAATACATAAGCCTTTGGCTGGAAAATTCCGCTGATTGCTCCCGCAAAAATACATCCAAACAATAACGCTTTCATTGCTGATTTATATTTCAGGCAGATTCCATATAACGTAGGTTCCGATAAACCGCTTAAGATTCCTGTCAGGAAATATCCCGAAGCAAGTGCTTTATTTTCCTTTTTCTTGAATTTAATGAATGCTCCCAATGCAACGCCGTAGATAACAAAGGAATAGGCAACGCCCAAGGGCCAGACAAATACATCAAATCCGACTTCAACAAAGCTCACATAGGCGGCCACAAAAATTGCAGAATGCATTCCGAATAAAACCATATAAGGAAGCAGCGCACATAATGCAATACTTCCGATAATACGGATTACCGGATGAGCGCCTGAAAAGAACATAAACATTGCAGATAAGCCCTCGCCGATACGTGTGCCGATAGGGGCACAAACCACGAACATCAAGACAACCATAACTAACATGGTAAGCGTCGGAACAAAAATTGTTGCCAGTACGTCGGGAATAATCTTTTTAAAAATTTTGTACACGTAGGACATCAGCCAGCATCCCAAAACGGTCGGCAAAAAGGACTGTGAGTAATTTGCAACCGGAACAGGAATGCCGAAAATCGAAAATGTATCTCTTACTCCAACGAGGTTTATAAAGTCGGGAACAAGCAGCATCGCACCGATAAACAATCCGTAAATCGGATTCATGTTTAATACCTTACAAGCTGTATAGCCGATGTAAATCGGTAAAAAGTAAAAGAATGCATTATACAGGAAGTTAAGCATAACAAATAAATCGCTTGTATCACTGACAAGATTGAAAACCGACGGTCCAATAATCGTTGCAATTGTTTTGCACATTGCTGCGCCGACCAGTATCGGAAGAACTCCGGTCATACAGCCCGATACATAGGCTATCACGTTATCCAGAATCTTTTTTGCAGATGGCTTCTGCGGCTGATGGTTGTCCAGATTCTCATCAAGACTTTTTTGTGTTTCAAATTCACCCAGCTTACATAAGTGATAATAAACCTTTTCAATAGCATTGCCAACAATGACCATGTACATGCCTCCGCCGGTTGTTGTCCCCATCACCCCGGGAATCTTTTTGATGCCTTCATCGTCAACCTTGCTGTTGTCTTTCAAGTTAAAACGTAAACGGGTAATGCAGTGCATAACTGAAGTAACATTTTCTTTTCCGCCGACTTTTTCAAGAACAGCTTGAGCAATTTGTAGGTTTTTATCCATGTTCATTTCCTCCATTTATTTTATTTTTGAACTTATAAAACCTGACCATTTGAAGCAATAACTTTTTTGTACCAGTAAAATGAATCTTTTCTTCGTCGTGATAAATCTCCTGTACCATCGTCATGCTTATCTACATAGACAAAGCCATACCGTTTTTTCATTTCTCCCGTGGAGGCAGAAACGACATCAATCCATCCCCAGGGGGTATACCCCATCAAATCCACGCCGTCTCTCACCGCTTCTTCCATTTCTTTTATATGCGCTCTCAGGTATTCAATTCGATAATCGTCATGAATACTTCCGTCTGCTTCGGGCTCATCCATTGCCCCCAGACCGTTTTCGACAACCATCAAAGGAATTTGATAGCGGTCATATATCTCATTCAGGGAATAACGTAGTCCTTTCGGGTCAATCTGCCATCCCCACTCGGTGGTCTTTAGATACGGATTTTGTACTCCGCCGATAATGTTTCCGCCGGCTTTATCCATGATGCTTTTATCCGCTGACTCACAGCTACTCATGTAATAGCTGAATGTATAAAAGTCAACGGTACCCTTCTTTAGAATCGCAGCATCTTCTGTTTCCTTTTTTATTGTGATTTTATTTTCTTCAAAAAACCTTTCACAATAGGACGGATAATATCCTCGTACTTGTATGTCTGCCAGCATCCAATTCAGGTTACGCATTTCTTTCTGGCATGCAAGAACATCCTCCGGACTGCATGTATAGGGATACATCGGGGCAAAGATGGACATGCAGCCGATTTGAAAATGCGGATAACAGCGTCGGGCAAGGTCTACTGCAAGTGCCGAAGCGACCAGCTGATGATGCAGCGCCTGATACCGGACTTCGATGTCATCGGGTATCGACGTAACTTCTCCTGCGTATCCTTTCACTGTTCCCAGGGAAAGATACGCACCGATGGGCATGCAGCCTGAATTGATTTCATTAAAGGTAAGCCAGTACTTAACCTTATCTTTATACCGTTCAAAAAGCGTTGCGGCATAGTTTACAAAACAGCTGACTGTTTCCCTTCCATACCATCCGTTATATCGTTCCACCAGCGCATACGGCATTTCATAATGCGAAATTGTTACCAGCGGTTCAATACCGTACTTCTTCAATTCATCAAAAACTCTGTCGTAAAATCCCATCCCTTCTTCATTAGGGTTTTCCTCCATGCCGGTGGGAAAAATTCGGGTCCAGTTGATTGACATGCGAAAGACTTTAAACCCCAGTTCGGCTGCCAGTGCAATAA
>JAEZXP010000079.1 GCA_023419655.1 Bacillota bacterium
GAATTATGCTTTTTGAGAGTAATCTGGGAAGAAATTATACAGGGAATCCGAGGGCTATCTATGAGGAAATGGTTCGGCAGGGACTTGACAGGAAGTATCACTGTTATATCATACTGGAGGACATGGATACTAAAATATCGGGAGCGGCGAAAAAGATAAAGAAAAACCGGTTCCGGTATTTTTATTATTTTGCTATAGCTGGAGTATGGATTAGTGATTCCAGATTGCCCGCGTATATCATCAAGCGGAAGGAAACCACCTATATCCAGACTTGGCATGGAACCCCCCTAAAAAAGCTGGCTCTTGACCTGGAGGCGGTATATATGGCGGGAGAGACCAGTCTTGAGGCTTATAAAAGAAACTTTTATAATAACGTACAGACCTGGGATTATCTGATATCACAAAATAATTATTCCTCGGAGATTTTTAAAAGAGCTTTTGGCTTCAAAAAAGAGATTTTGGAGATAGGATATCCCAGAAATGACGTTCTCTTTCATAAAAACAATCAGGAGGAAATAAAAAGAATCAAGGAATCCTTAGGACTTCCTCTGGATAAAAAGGTAATTCTTTATGCTCCAACCTGGAGAGATAATGAGTTTTATGGCAACGGCAGATACAAATTTAACACAGGCATGGACTTTGCGCTGCTGATGCAGGAGATGAAGAAGGATACGGTATGGATTGTGAAATACCACTACCTGATAATGGACAAAATTGACTGGTCTCCTTATGAGGGATTTATCTATACTTATGATATGAGCTATGACATCTCCATGCTGTATTTGGTTTCGGATATGCTGGTTACAGACTATTCCTCCGTCATGTTCGATTACAGTATATTAAAAAGGCCTATACTGTTTTACTGCTATGATTTGGATGAGTACAAGGATACGCTTAGAGGCTTTTATTTTGACCTTTTAGAAGAGGCTCCCGGACCGGTGGCTATGACAACCCGCAGACTTATGGATGCAGTCAGAGAATATGATTGCAGCTTATATCAGGAAAAATACAATGCATTTATCGATAAATATAACCACGCAGATGACGGCAATGCTTCGGCAAGGGTTGTTAAGCTTATCGAAGATGCTGTACAGGGAATTAAAGAATGAATTATATGCGGATGTATTCAACGCTATGGCTGTAAGGCTGTGCTTGTGTATAGGGCAGAAAAGGTTTATAAGGAGTTGCAAGATTATGGTTAAGTCAGTAGGATATTATTTATTTGCCTTTGTTTATTACATATGCAGGCTTTTTCCGGTGGAAGAGAAAAGAGTATTTTGTATCATGACCCATGATGACGGAGAGGACAGCAATGTCGGCCTTGTTATAAAAGAGCTTAAAAAGCTTGGGGAAGGGTATGAATTTAACTCGATTACTAAGACAGATACCCGGTCAGTTAAGGGGTTTAAGAATATACATAAGATTTTGTCCTTTTTCTTTAAGAAGCCTTATCTCTTGGCAAGGTCAAAAACCATACTGATGGACAATATATTCCTGCCGATGGCATTTATCCGAATCAGAGAAGGTGTAAAGGTGATACAGCTATGGCATGGAACGGGAACCATTAAGAAGTTTGGCCAGGATGTTAATACCGGCAGGCTAAAGGAGCTTGAATACAGGGCGAACCGCAATATTACCCATCTTATTGTGAATAATGAGCGCATAGCAGGTCTGTATGGGAAGGTGTTTGGAGTAGGAGTAGATAGGGTATATCCTGTCGGACTGCCAAAGACAGACGATATCCTCTACCGGATATGGAGAATGAACAGGGATGGAATCAATACGGATAAGGACATCCTATATAAAAGATACCAGCTGCCTTCGAATCAGAAGCTGATATTATATGCCCCTACCTTAAGAGATTCCAATCTAAGCTCTGAGAAGATACTAAATCATGTAGAGGAATTGGCAAAAAAACTGCCGAAGGGTTATAAGCTGGGGTTAAGATTGCATCCATTTGTAGCTCAGATGGCCAGGAAGAGGGATATTCAGAATGTATGTGATTTATCCGGTGAAAAGAGCCTCACATCACTTATCATGGCCTCTGACCTTTTAATAACCGATTATTCCTCGATTGTATTCGAATACTGTATTACAGAAAAGCCTATGATTTTCTATGCCTATGATCTTGACGATTTCCTGCGCCACGGACGGGGCTTCTATGAGGACTATGAACGCTACGTTCCCGGCCCTGTAGCAAGAACAAGCGAGGAAGTAATTAGTATTATAGAAGAAGAAAACGATTCAATTGATATCATCCGTACCTTCACTGCCGGCAACTTTCCTCATCTTGACGGAAAGGCAACGAGTAGAATTATTAATCTCATTCGAAACGAATAGAGACAGGAAGTGGTTCGAGGGCAGTAAGACCTGTTGAAATTTATCCCGATGGCAATCTGTACGAAACAAATAAACCTCATGCTTCGATTCCAATGTATAAGAGTTAATTATCTGATTACCATAGGCGCATGAGGTTTACCCGTTTGTACAGATTACCACTTCAAGCTTCACAATATGTCTTACTGCCCTCGAACCGCCAGTGTATGTTTAGTATGCATTTTTATTTATGAATCCTTTGAAGATTGTCAGGAACATAATCTTGAAGTCAAAGCCAAGGGTCCAATTCTCGATATAATACAGGTCATGCTCAATTCTTTTGGTTATGGAGGTATCTCCCCGGTAACCGTTGATTTGAGCCCAGCCTGTAAGTCCGGGAGGAACTTGGTGCTTTATCATGTATCTGGGTATTATCTCTTTGAACTGTTCAACAAATTGCGGACGTTCCGGTCTTGGGCCAACAAGGCTCATGTCTCCTTTGAATATATTAAATAATTGGGGCAGCTCATCAATGCTTGTCCGCCTGATAAATTTACCGATTTTGGTTACTCTGGGGGCGTTGTTGGTTGTCCAGGCCTTTTCTTCTTCTTCCTCCGTCTGGAGCCTCATGGACCTGAATTTTTACATTTTAAATGGCTTGTTATGCTTGCCGACCCTGACCTGTGAAAATATGATGGGGCCTTTCGAGGATATCTTTATCAGCAGGGCCACAATCAGCATGGGAACCGCACATATCAACAGACCGATGGAAGAGCCTATAATATCTACAAGTCTCTTGCTGACCCAGTTAAAGGTATTGGTCAGCGGAACATTCCTTATATTGATTACCGGAAGACCGTATAAATCCTCGGTATAGGGCCTTGTGGGGAAAAAGCTGTAATAATCAGGTATAAATTTCGTGTGTACACCGGATTTTTCACAGATGGATACGACCTTCTCAAGCTGGTCATATTCATTGATACTCAGAGCAATCGCTATTTCATCCAGAGACATTTTGGTGAGATATTCCTCCAGCTTATCCAGCCTTCCGATGACAGGAACCTTTTTGTAGCTGGTACCAACCTCCATATTGTTGGCAAGGATACCGTGGATATAATATCCCCATTGGGGGTTTGCGAACACACGGTCAATATAAGCCTCCGATGCCCGGCTGTAGCCAACTATTATGACATGTTTGAGATTATAGCCTCTTCTGCGGGCTATTCTTAAAGCCTGTGCAACCGACATACGGGCAGCCGTACATAATATAACATTAATAGCAGTGAACATGCCAAGGAAAAGTCTTGAAATATCACCCTCCTCCAGCATATATAGAAAGAACAGATAGAATGCCAGACCAAGAAAATTGGCATAGGTAACATGATAAAATTCCGTCCATCGTCCTTTTCCCCGTTTGGGCGTATATAGCTTTGCCTGGTTATAAATAAAGAGATATAAGGGAACCAGCAAGTATAAGCTTTGTGCGTATACCTTCAAAGAATAAAAGGTGCCTTTTTCAGCATTAAAAATAGGCATATGCGCAATAGGACTATAAAATCTCAAATAATATGCGATTAAAAAAGAGATGACGATTATGGCTGCATCCATTAATATATGAAGCCGGTTCAGTGTTTTTTGATTGTCTTTAATCACAGCATAACCCTCCCTGTATAAATACAGTATCATATTTCACGTTACATCTAACTAATATAATACATAATTTCAAGGGTTTCAACAATATAAATTTTTCTTAAAGAAATCTTCACATTCTTTACACAAAATACTGTTAAACTATGATTAAATTCATGGAAAGGAGTGCGCGCTATGGACGATTATAATCAAAATAATATAAATCAATTTTCCGGGAACCTTGAAGGCGGCAGTAATCAGGAAAGACCGGTATACGATAAGCCGGAATACAGTTTTTGGGCTGAAAAGGGCTCCGAACCGTCCGGATATAATTATCAATATGAATATGTGCCGCAGAAGAAGGAAGAACAGGACAATAAGAAAAAGAAGGGAAGGAGATTCCTTGCTTTTGTATTCCGGGCAGTTGTATTTGGGATATTAGCCGGAGGAGCCTTTGCCGGAATTCAATTCCTTTACTATAGGATTAACCCCGAGGCCTTTAATAATAAGGAGAACTATATTCTAGGATTAGCCAGTGATGACGTTCATTCAGGGTCGAAGCTTAAGGTAGGAAGCACGGAATACGGGCAGGTAGGCAGGCTTCCTGAATCGGCGGTTATGAAGGCGGCAGAAGATACGATGCCCGCTATCGTATCCATCACCAGTATATCCACGAGGACCGACTCATGGTTTGGAGTAGAGATTCCGAATGAGGGCAGCGGCTCCGGAATAATTGTGGGAAAAGATGAAAACGAGCTGCTGATAGCAACCAATAATCATGTTGTTGACGGAGCAGACAAGATAACCGTTACATTTATAGATGATACACAAGCGGAGGCTGTAATAAAGGGAACTGATTCAAAGGCTGACCTTGCAGTGATAACCGTCGATTTGAAAAATATAGAGCAGAGTACACAGAATGCAATTAAGATTGCCAAGCTCGGCAGCTCGGACGATATTAAGGTAGGGGAGATGACGATTGCAATCGGAAATGCAATGGGATATGGACAGTCTCTTACAGTAGGGTATGTCAGTGCCAAGGACAGAAAGATAGAGATTTCAGACGATTACAGCTATAATACCATGATACTTCTCCAGACGGATGCCGCCATCAATCCCGGTAACAGCGGAGGGGCCTTATTGAACATCAATGGTGAGGTTATAGGAATCAATACGGTTAAGTTCGCTGATTATAAGGTTGAAGGAATGGGATATGCCATCCCTATATCAAGGGCGATACCGATTATTAATGAACTGATGAACAGAGAGGTACTTAAGCCGGAGGAACAGGGATTTTTGGGCGTGGGTCCTACGGATGTTACAGAGGACGTGTCAAAAATGTTTGGACTGCCGGTAGGTGTATACATTTCATCTGTAGTAGAAGGCAGTGCGGCTGATAAGGCAGGAATTAAGCAGGGAGATGTTATTCAGTTTATTAATGACGTGGAGATTACATCCAGTATCCAGTTAAAGGAATTTATTTCAAGTATACGGGCAGGTACGGAGATTGAGATAAAATTCATGCGCCATATAAACGGAGAATACAAGGAACAGACGGCTACCACGATTCTTGGAGCCCGGGAAGGCAATGAATAGTATAAAAGTTGACCGTAACAACTCTTTTGATCTGAATATTCCGTATTTGCTTAAATTGTGATATACTCTTAGTGTACGCGAATAAGCGAAGAGCCGTGAGAAATAAACGAACCATAAAGCCGTTTTTTAGGTTTTAGGGTTCGTTAGTTCTCATGGTGCGAGCAACGCGAGCGACAGAACGAAGTTCTTGAGCTTATTCGTACATATTATAGTATAATATTCTATACATTCTAGACAGGAAGGATTAAAAGATGAGTTATAAAGATGATGTTAACGATAAAAAGGATATTGAAAATATAGAAGATATTGAGGATAAGAAAAAGCCGGATGAGATATGTTATCTGTGCAAAAGGCCGGAAAGCGTTGCAGGCAAGATGCTGCATATACCGAATTATATGCATATATGTGCGGATTGCATGCAAAAGACCTTTGATATGATTAATAAAGAGGACAATCCGTATATGAATCTTATGGGGATGTCTCCTGTGATGTTTAGTATGGGCGATTTACCCGGAACAGGCAGTATAAAGCCAAAAAAGGAAAAGGCCAAGGAGAAGAAGACAGAAGATTTTGACCGTAAGAAGATTCCTTCTCCCCATGTTATTAAGGCCAGTCTGGATGAATATATTATAGGTCAGGAGCATGCGAAAAAGGTCATATCGGTAGCGGTATATAATCATTATAAGAGAATCGGACATGCAGCACCGGATAATATTGAGATAGAGAAATCAAACATGCTTATGATAGGGCCCACAGGAAGCGGTAAAACTTATCTGGTAAAGACCCTTGCAAAGCTGCTGGATGTTCCTCTGGCAATCACGGATGCCACCTCCCTGACAGAAGCGGGATATATAGGCGATGATGTGGAAAGTGTCATCTCAAAGCTTCTGCAGGCAGCAGGAAATGATGTTGAGAAGGTAGAGAGAGGAATCGTATTTATCGATGAAATAGACAAAATCGCAAAAAAACGCAATACCAACAGCCGGGATGTCAGCGGGGAATCTGTACAGCAGGGACTGCTTAAACTATTGGAAGGAAGCGATGTGGAGGTTCCGGTAGGCGCATCATCAAAGAATGCCATGGTGCCTCTTCGGACGGTTAATACGGAGAATATTTTATTTATCTGCGGAGGAGCATTCCCTGATATCGACAAGGTTATTAAGGCGAGGCTGAATAAGCAAAGCTCCATAGGCTTTCAGGCTGACCTCAAGGACAAATACGATAATGACACCGGACTTCTTCAGAAGGTAAATCTGGATGACCTTAGAGAATACGGTATGGTTCCGGAGTTTCTCGGCAGGCTGCCGATATTATTTACTTTGGAGGGACTGACGAAGGAGATGCTGGTAAAGGTTCTTAAGGAGCCCAGAAATGCTGTCCTGAAACAATACCAAAGCCTTCTTGCAATGGATGAGGTGGATTTGATTTTTGATGATGAAGCCCTTGAGGCCATAGCGGATAAGGCCATGGAGAAAAAGACAGGAGCCAGGGCCTTGCGGGCAATATTGGAGGAAATAATGCTCGATATCATGTATGAGATTCCCAAGGATGATAATATAGGAAGAGTAATAATCAACAAGGATTACATCGAAGGAAAGGGTGTTCCTGTCATCGAGATGAGAGGAGCTTCAAAATATTCCGTGCAGTTATAAATTTTTCTTGTGTTTTGATTTGATACTGTATTATACTTTTTAGAGTAAGACAAATGATTCGTGTTAAAGATAAATCTTTCACTAATTTGCTTTGCAAATATTATGCCTGCTAAGCTTGAAAATTATTAATTTTCAAGCAGAAAATCAGAGACTTTCATGTAGAATGTTTGCAGGCAAGCGTGAAATGAATTTACACAGAAGGAAGGGATGGCTATATATGGGAGAAAAATTTGCGCCTGAAATTGATGGTATTCTGAGAAGACATATGATAAGGGTTCCCAAGGAAATAGATGGAGCCAGCGGGATAAGGATTTTTGGAAAGCTAATCCGTTCTCTTGTATTTACCACGGATGTTGCGATAATACGAAATTGCAATGCCAATGCCGTAATTGCAGTATATCCCTTTACGCCGCAGCCAATCATATCACAATCGATAATAAGCTGTTCTGATGTGCCGGTTTTTTGCGGTGTCGGCGGAGGAACGACAACGGGACACAGAGTAGTAAATCTGGCAGAGCTGGCCGAATTTCAAGGCGCAGTGGGAGTGGTATTAAATGCACCGACGCCAAATGATACAATAGAATATCTAAAGGAGCGCATCGATATTCCGATTGTTATTACGGTGGTATCTGAAAAGACAGCCGTTGAAAGCAGATTGGAGAGCGGAGTGTCCATACTCAATGTATCCGCTGCTTCAAAAACACCTGAGATTGTAAAAAGAATAAGGGATAGATTTCCCACCGTTCCTATCATTGCTACGGGAGGGCCTACTCCGGATTCGATTATAGAGACCATCGAAGCGGGGGCGAATGCCATTACATATACGCCGCCTTCCAGTGCTGAGATTTTTAAAAACTTAATGAACAAATACAGAGCAGAGCATTGAGGTAAGAGAAAATATGTTTAAATGGGATAGGTTATTGAGAAAGAATAAATCATCGAAAGACATCTATGATAAAGATGATGAGAGCAAACAGCGTGATTCAGATGCTCATTCGGAGAGTGACCTGCCGGCGGAGAAGGCGGTATCCGGGGATGAGGAAGAATATGAGGTTGTAGAGCTGGAGATTCGTCCTGCAAAAATCGTCTGTCCCGATTGTGGAGGTATTACATTGGAGGGGCTGGAGTTTTGCGATAAATGCGGCGGAGAATTATAATATAGACTGCCGGATAAATATTTATTGACAAAATATTTATTCGAGGTTATTATAGAGACTAGAATAAAGACGTTCGAATGTATGACAGATAAAGATTCTGTTTGGTCATAGGGAACGTCTTATTTATACAATTAATAGGGCACCGAATTAATACGTTAAAGCGACATATTATTCTAAGCCTTGATTCCAACGGGAGGGATTTTTATGAAAAAGAGGATACTTGGTTTATTTATGACATTATGCATTTTGATGCTCAGCTTAGCGGCTTGCGGAACGAAAGAAGAGAAGCCTGATAATAGCGGCGGCAATCAGAAGGTAGAGGACAATGAAAACAAAGATGATAACGGTAAGAATGACAGCAGTACGGGAGAAAAGAAGTTCTATATAGGAGGGATAGGTCCTATCACCGGCGGAGCTGCGGTATATGGACAGCATGTTATGAACGCGGCCAATATAGCTGTTAATGAAATTAATGCTGCGGGAGGAATAAACGGAGCACAGATAGAGTTTAGATTTGAGGATGATGAACATGACCCTGAAAAAGCTGTCAATGCATACAATACTCTGAAAGACTGGGGTATGCAGATACTGATGGGTACGGTTACCTCCAATCCCAGCAATGCGGTAAAGGAAGAAACTTATGTTGATAACATGTTCATGCTGACTCCTTCTGCTTCTGCAGCTGACGTGGTTCAGTATGATAATGCATTCCAGGTTTGCTTTACTGACCCTAACCAGGGCATGGCATCTGCTAAATATGTAGCGGAGAAAGGCCTGGCTTCAAAGGTTGCTGTTATTTATAACAGTTCAGACGTATATTCAACAGGTATTTATGAGACATTTGCTGAGGAAGCAAAGAATCAGAGTTTTGAAATTGTTGCAGCAGAAGCATTCACCGACGACAGCAATTCAGATTTCTCGGTACAGCTTCAAAAGGCAAAGGACAATGGCGCAGAGCTGATATTTTTACCTATTTATTATGAAGAGGCTACTTTGATTTTGACTCAGTCAGCTGCTTTGGATTATAAGCCTCTATTCTTCGGATGTGACGGATTAGACGGAATTCTTGGTGTGGATAACTTTGATACATCTCTTGCTGAGGGAGTTATGCTTCTGACACCGTTTGCAGCGGATGCAGAAGATGAGAAGACTCAGAAGTTTGTTGCTGATTTTCAAGCGGCTCATGATGTTGTTCCCAACCAGTTTGCGGCAGATGCTTACGATGCTATCTATATCATCAAGGCAGCGATTGAAGAAAGCGGAGTTACTCCCGATATGAGTATATCTGACATCAGCAACGGCATGAAAGCGGCTATGACAAAGATATCCGTAGACGGACTGACCGGTGCAGGCATGACATGGGAAGCAACCGGTGAAGTGAATAAGGCACCGATGGCTGTTGTTATTAAAGGTGGTCAATATGTTTCTGCTGAGTAATGATAAGGTTATCGATTAAGTCAATTTGAACTATGATATAGGAAACATACGACGGGATAAAACCTGCTGTATGTTTCCTAGTTTAATTCATGAAACTGTGATATACTATATAACAAATAACAAATGCATGTCTTGCATGCTGACGGGGGTAGATATGAGCTTTATTACTTATCTGTTAAACGGAATAAGCTTGGGAAGTGTATATTCAATGATAGCTCTCGGCTATACAATGGTATACGGAATAGCCAAAATGCTTAACTTTGCCCATGGAGATGTAATTATGATAGGAGGATATATCATATTTACGATTATGAGTACGCTGGGATTAAATCCCATCCTGGCAATCTTGATTGCGATTATTCTATGTACTCTGTTGGGAATCACGATAGAGCGCATTGCATATAAACCACTCAGAGGAGCGCCTTCGCTGGCAGTATTGATTACCGCCATTGGTGTGAGCTACCTTCTTCAGAATCTGTCACTCATTCTATTCGGTGCGGAATCCAAATCATTTACATCGGTAATCCCGATAAAAGCAAAATCTTTCGCAGGTGGCAGGCTTACCATATCGGGCGAGACACTGGTAACAATACCTTTATGTATTCTTATTATGACTGTCCTTACTATTTTTATTAAATAATCCAAAACAGGCCGTGGTATGATTGCCGTATCCG
>JAEZXP010000086.1 GCA_023419655.1 Bacillota bacterium
TTGTGATATTGTCCACGGCATCTGACAGTACAATAACATTACCCTTGGTTGCTTCGATAAAGTTCAGGAGATTTCTTTTCATATCATTAAAAGCGATGGTTAGTGATTCTAAGCCCTTCGTCTTATCCGCCATGATATCGCTGATATTAAGCGTACCCTGTGAAAGAAGTTCTGCATTGCGGTCAATTAAACGTATCGCACGGAAAAATTGCAGCAGCAATACCAGCAAGAATCCGGCCAACGCAATTACCAGCAATAAAACAACGGTAGATATACTTTTTGAAACCCCACTATCTAATAAATTCAATAATGTTAAAACTAATAATAGTACGATAATAAGTATTGTCGTAGAAAAGAGCAGAACCCTGGTATAATTATGTTCTTTGTTCTTCCCTGCTGAACGCTCAGACATGAAAATACCTCCTATTTTCATCATATGTTTTTGCCTAATATGTCAAAAAAAGTTATGATAAAACCAATTACAGCCAGATTTGACTTATTATTACTAATGATACCATTAAAACAGAGGAAATACAATAGAAAATAGACATAAAACATCTGCAAAGCAGACATAAAATATCTATATTAAAGTTGGATATTATAGATTATCACCATTCTGCTGCATGAGCTCACGATACCAATAGTAAGAATCCTTCGGCGTACGTTTTAAAGTCTCATAATCCACATGAATTAAGCCGAATCTTTCGTTATAACCCTCCGACCATTCAAAATTATCCAGAACAGACCAAGCAAAATATCCCCGGATATCGATACCCTCTTCGGAGGCCTTTTTTAGCTCCTCAAGATAGCGGTGCATGTAATCGATGCGGTTAGGATCATGTACTTTGCCGTCAAGGCTGACCCAGTCGGGAAGGGTTAGTCCGTTTTCCGCAATGATTATAGGAAGTTTATATTTTTCGTATAAGAATTTTGGAGTATAGTAAAGAATCTCCGGAACAATCGGCCAATTAAGGTCGTTTTGAGGATATCCCGCTTTTAGAGGACATACTGCAAATCCGTGTATATCATCATGCCGGATTATATCACCAAAATACAGATTGATTCCCAAAAAATCAAGCTTTTGGCTCATCAGCTCCATATCGCCGTCCTTTATCATATCTGCAGGAAAATCTTTGCCCATCAACTTTATTCCTTCTTTGGAATATTCTCCGAGAAGAATGGGGTCCAGCCACCAGCTGTTAGAAAAAATCCCTCTGGTATCAGCGCTCAAGAAATAGGCCCTGGCAGCGGCAATATCTTCTTCGCTGCCGGAAGCGGGGACGGCTGAGCCCGGATTTGGAACGTAGCCTATCATGGCCGGTTTTTTGGCATAAGCTCTGATAGTCTGTACGGCTTTGCCATGGGCTAGATTCATATGATGGAGCAGCCGGAAGGTTTCGCAGACCGAGGTCTGTTCTCCCGGTGCGTGTTTACCGGTATGATGTCCAAGCAGTATATGGCAAAACGGTTCATTAAGCGTCATCCAGTAGCTTACTCTATCGGATAAGGCCTCTACAATAATTCGGGTATACGCGGCAAACCAATCTGCAATTTCTCTGTTGCGCCACCCGCCTCTGTCGTATATGGTCTGTGGAAGATCCCAGTGGAACAGGGTGACAAAAGGCTCGATTCCCGCTTTAAGAAGCTCATCTACCAAATCGCTGTAGAACTTAAGCCCGGCTTCATTTACCTCGCCTGTTCCATTGGGAAGAACTCTTGACCAGCTGATAGAAAAGCGGTATGCTTTCAGGCCCATTTCCTTCATAAGCCTGACATCCTCTTTAAAAAGGTGGTAGTGATTGCAGGCGGTATCTCCCGTATCTCCGTTTTTTGTTTTTCCTGCCGTATGGGAGAATGTATCCCATACAGAGATACCTCTTCCGTCTTCAAAAGCAGCGCCCTCAATCTGATAGGAGGCCGCCGCTGCACCCCAAATAAAATCCTTTGGAAAACCCATATCATAACTCCCTTCTTTGGTACTATTTTAGTGACATGATGTTGATTATAATTCATTTATAGTTATATTATACCAAAGATTCGCGTTATTAAAATAGATTATATTATATAAGTTTGTCAATATCGTCACCGCAAAGTGATTCTTTTTCCAGAAGTTCCTTTGTTATAATTTCTAAAGAAAATAGATTTTCTCTGAGCAGATTTTTTGTTTCTTCATAAAGCCGGTTTATAATTTCCCGGCACTTGTCGATAAGCTCGTCATCTATCCCTTCCTGGAATGCCTGTGTGCTGAACAGGCCCATGTCGGGGTCCATTCCGTATTTATTCGTATAATCCATTACCAGCGAAGAGGCCTTCTGTATATCGCTGCCCGCACCGGTTGTTATCTCATGGGAGCCAAAGACTAATTCTTCTGCGGCCCTTCCGGCCAGCAGTATCTTGATGCCTGCAAGGATTTGTCTTTCGCTCTGGTACATCGTGTCCTTGGGAATACACAGATTAAAGCCCCCGGCACCTCTGACACTGGGGATAATGGTTACTTTTGAGATATAATTCTCAGGTAGTAAAAGCCTGGTGGCAAGAGCATGACCAGCTTCATGATATGCGGTTATTTCCTTTTCCCGTGTGGAGATATAGCTTAAATCGGTCTTGGGAGCACCGGCTATAACCGTATAGAAGGCTTTGTCCATATGGTTTTGATTAATGCAAAATTTATGCTCATTAGCGGCGATGATTGCAGCCTCATTTAAGAGGTTTTCCAGCATTGCCCCGGAAAAGCCCACCGTGGATTTTGCCAATGAATCCAGGTCGATATCCTCTGCCAGAGGTTTGTTTTTCGTATGAAGGGCCAATATTTTCTTTCGGGAATTCACATCGGGAAGTCCTATCTCAATCTGCCTGTCAAACCGGCCGGGACGAAGCAGGGCTTCATCCAGTGTATCCATCCGGTTGGTAGCTCCAATGACTACGATTCCCTGATTATCATGGAAGCCTGACATCTCCGTAAGCAAAGCGTTTAGGGTCTGGTCTCTTTCGTCATTACTGGCGGAGCTGTTGCGGGCTCTTTTCTTGCCGATGGCATCGATTTCATCAATAAAGATGACAGCCTTACTATGCTTCTTTGCCTTATTAAAAAGCCCCCGGATACGACTTGCACCCACGCCCACATACATTTGAACAAAATCAGAACCGCTCATGGCATAGAAAGGAACATCGGCCTCTCCGGCAATAGCTTTTGCCATCAGGGTTTTTCCTGTTCCGGGAGGGCCATAGAATAAAAGTCCTTTGGGCATACGGGCACCGACACGGGTATACTGCTGCGGATTCCTGATAAAGCCGATAATATCCTCCACCATGGATTTGGCTTCCGCATTGCCGGCAACGCTGTCCAGGGTAATTCTTATGTGTTCATCCTTTTTGTTTGCATCTTTAATAAGGTTTTTGGAGGAACCTCCTTTTCGGGTAGAGTAAATAATTCCGAATGCAATAACAGCCACAAGGAATACCCCTGCTATATTGGGTAAGGTCTGACTCTTGTATGATACCACGATATTGTTTGTCAGCAGGAATTCTGTGAAGCTCTCTGATTTTGGATTCGGAGTTATATATTTTGTATCGGGGCTGTCTGAGAGATAGGTTTCAAAGGTGTTGCCATCCTCTTTTAAGATGACCCTGGATACCCGTCCGTCTTCTACGGCCTCTAAAAAAGAGGGATATGACAGCTCGTTTTTTGGCTTGCTAATACTATAAATTCCTGCTGCTATGGATATAATAAGCACAATGGAAATCACAGGAATCATTATTTTTCTCATTTATACCTCCTTGTCCGCCACAGCGGAATCAAAATCAACCGTTGAAAGTGCTTTTCTTTCAACATTTAACGTCTCCGGTCGATTGATAAATACAATTTTCAACATTAATTGTAACATTTATATAGAAGTTTTCCATCATCAATATATGGAAATCAGCTTCTAAAAGGATGCTGCAATAACTAAAAAACGATATAAAAGATATTTATATTCGACAATTTTAGCAAAAAGAAATTCCTTTAAGCCAAAAACATTATAAAATGTGAACAAAAATGTCCAGAATTAAGACGTGGCATTATCTGAAATGACACACATTATGGTTAAAACTACTATATAATCACCTTATGGCTATAAAATTATGAAACAATACGAACGACGGAACCTAACAACAAAATCAAATTAAAAGGAGATGACTTTATGAAGATTTATGTTTCGGCAAATGCAAAATGTAATGGTAACGGAACCCTGGAAGCACCGTTTCAAACCATCAGCCAGGCAGCCAATATAGCCGTAGCCGGTGATGAGGTAATTGTTGCGCCTGGCGTATACCGTGAATGGGTAGACCCTAAAAATGGCGGAACGTCTGATAACTGCCGCATTACTTACCGTTCAGAGCAGCCCCTGGGAGCTGTTATCACAGGAGCGGAGCCAGTGAAAAGCTGGAAGCACCATGAGGGAAATGTATGGGTTGCCCGTATACCGAATGGTCTGTTTGGGGCCTATAATCCCTATACCTCACCTGTAAAGGGCGACTGGTATTTTGCTGCAAAAAGCGTAAGTACCGGTGAGGTATATTTGAATGGCAAATCCATGTATGAAACAGATACCCTTGAGGGTATTATGAATCCTGGAGTAAATAAAGCATCTTGGGACCCGGAATTTACCGTATACCGCTGGTATACCGAGCAGGATGGCGACGCTACAGCTATTTATGCGAATTTCCAGGGGAAAAATCCAAACGAAGAAGATGTAGAAATTAATGCACGCAAATACTGTTTCCATCCCAGCAAGACAGGTGTAAACTATATTACCTTCTCCGGATTTACAGTAAAACAGGCTGCTACCCAGTGGGCTCCGCCTACTGCTTATCAAGAAGGAATGATTGGCCCTCACTGGTCGAAAGGATGGATTATTGAGGACTGCGAGGTATCGGATTCCCGTTGCAGCGGTATCTCCATCGGTAAGTATTTGCAGCCGAATAATGAAAATAAATGGACAACAAAATATTATAAGGATGGCACACAGACGGAGCGGGATGCCATTTGCCAGGCACAATATGAGGGATGGACGAAAGAGAATATTGGCTCCCATATTATAAGAAGATGCAATATCCATGACTGCGGTCAGACTGGAATTGTAGGACATCTTGGCGGAGTCTTTTCCGTTATTGAGGATAATCACATTCATCATATCAACAATAAGCAGGATTTGTTTGGTGCGGAGATTGCCGGTATTAAGATGCACGCAGCAATTGATGTAATCTTTCGCCGTAACCATATCCACCACTGTAGCCGGGGCTTGTGGCTGGACTGGCAGGCACAGGGCACACGGGTAACAGGAAACCTGTTCCACAATAATGTACCGCCTAAGGGAACGCTGCTGACAAATGCATTCCAAATTGGTGAGGACATATTCGTTGAGGTGTCTCATGGACCTACATTAATTGATAACAATCTGCTGTTGTCAGAATGCGCAGGACGCTTGAGTACGCAGGGACTGGCCTTTGTCCATAATTTGATTGCAGGCTCTCTTACTTATGTAGGAGCAGGAACGGACAACGGAGCAAGAAACTTCCCTTCACCGAGATATACGCCTTATCATGTACCTCACCGCACGGAAGTGGCAGGCTTTATGACATTTTTACATGGAGATGCCCGTTTTTATAATAATATTTTTGTACAACAGCCTATACGGGAAGATTTTGCGAAGATTGCCAATGATACTTCAGGTGACGGAGCCATGGGAGGCCATGGGGAACCGAATTTAGTATGCGGTACAAAACCCTACGATGGCTATCCTACCGCAGAGGAATATTTCAGCCGCTTTGTTCCTAACCCTAAAGCGGAGGTCACTCTTTTTAACAGTGATAAATATTATGACCATCTTCCTGTGTATACCGGCGGAAATGTTTATTTTAACGGTGCACAGCCTTGCGATAAGGAAGTGGATTTTGCCGAGGACAAAGAAAAAACTATCACGCTGGAATTACAGGAGAGCAATGGCGAATACAAACTGAGAACAAATTTATTTGAGCATATGCCTAAGTTTGAAACACCTTTTATCTCCACTGAGATACTGGGCGAAGCTTTTGAGCCGGAACAAAAATTTGAAAATCCGGATGGCTCACCAATACAATTCGATAAGGATTATTTTGGAACGCATCGGGCTGTCAATCCTACTCCGGGACCGTTCGAGGATGCCGGTGCCCTGGAAAAAGCGTTATAATCAGAGTACTGCCTAAGATACGATTAAGGGAATAACACGATTATAGTGTACTGTCTCATTTATCTTCAGCGAAACAATGCTGATTATGAGTGATGCAGTACACTATTGTGCTATATAGAAGCATATACTGGAATAAAAGAGATGTGACAGAGGGGTTTATGAATAGCGGTATCGTAGATAACCAACTGAATCTTGCTTTAGATGTGCCTGAAAGTGTCAGGGAAAGAACATTGGACTTGAACTTAGGATACAATCCTGTCGCGAATACCTGGGAGCTAATCGTAAAATATAGCGGCAGTCTGGACCGGATAGAATCGGAATTGAATGTTAACGTAGAGGAGCTGTCGAACGGCTATGCCATTATAACTATACCGGAACCCCTAATCGATAATTTGATTAATTATGAAGAAATAGAGTTCATAGAAAAACCTAAGAGGTTATTTTATGAAGTGAATGAGGGAAGAATAGCCTCCTGTATTAATCCTATACAGGCACAGCCCTACGGCTTACTTGGCGAAGGCGTACTGGTTGCAATTATTGATTCCGGAATCGATTATTCCCATCCGGATTTTCGCAATGAGGATGGTACGACAAGGATAGAGGCATTGTGGGACCAGACCATTCCGGGGGCTCCGCCGGAGGGATTTCCAATCGGTACGCTCTATACCAGGGGACAGATAAATGAGGCGTTACAGGTTCCCATGCCCGGAAGGCTGGATATTGTTCCAAGTACGGATTTAACCGGACATGGAACCCATGTAGCGGGAATTGCCGCAGGCAACGGCAGGGCAAGCAACGGCCTTTACAGAGGGGTGGCACCTGATAGTGAGCTGCTGGTGGTAAAGCTGGGAGAGTCCGTAGGCGGTTCATTTCCAAGGACTACAAGGCTTATGGAAGCGCTGGAGTTCGTTGTACAATATGGTATTTTGTCAGGAAGGCCTCTGGCGGTAAATATTAGCTTCGGCAATAATTACGGCTCCCATACAGGAAGGTCATTGCTGGAAAGCTATATAAATGATATCTCCAATATGGGCAGGACAAATATCGTTGTCGGCACCGGCAATGAAGGGGCAGAGGGAAATCATGCCCAGGGAATTCTTCAGATGGGTGTGACCCAGATGGTTGACCTGGTTGTCAGTGAATTTGAATTCTCACTGAATCTTCAGATATGGAAAAACTATTATGACCATTTTGATATTTCGATTATAGCCCCCAACGGAGTGAGAGTAGGGCCGATTCCTTCTATACTGGGTACCCAGCAGTTTCAGGTTGCCCAGACAGTGATTCTGTTATATTACGGAGAGCCTACACCGTATAATCCGCAGCAGGAGATTTATATTGAGTTTATACCTTCCGGTAATTATATTAATTCGGGAGTATGGAGGATAGAGCTGGTTCCAAGGAGGATTGTGGTGGGTGATTATGATATGTGGCTGCCCTCCGGAGGAGTAAAGAACCCGGCGACGAGGTTTCTGATTTCTTCCGAATTTACGACGCTTACGATTCCCTCTACAGCTTACCGGGCTATATCCGTAGGGGCATACAATGCCTTTACCGGCAGCTATGCTCCGTTTTCCGGAAGAGGATTTACAAGGGATATGCAGATTAAGCCGGATATCGTAGCTCCCGGAGTTAATGTTAATTCCTGTGCTCCTGGCGGAGGTTACTCGATTCGTTCAGGAACCTCCATGGCGACGCCCTTTGTAACCGGAAGTGCCGCATTGCTGATGGAATGGGGAATTGTTCGGGGAAATGACCGGTATTTATACGGTGAGAAATTAAAGGCTTATCTGATTGACGGAGCCAGACAGCTGAGGGCGGAGGCCATCTATCCTAACCGTACTCTTGGGTATGGTGCCTTATGTCTTGAGAACACCTTCAGAAATATATTTAGTTAAAGTATAAAAGGCGGGCAACGATAAAGTTGCCCGCTTTTTTAATGAATGGAATCGTTGTTATGACAAGATTCTCACTTTATTTATTGCTTTTTTAATAAGAATTAGAAAATCATTAACCTAAAAGTGAAAATTATCATCAGACAACAGAACAAGAATGATTAGGATTAGCCCAAAGGTACAGTTGTATAATAAATACAGTTCTTATAGAAAGGGTGATTAGGTGGCAAGAGATTTTACAACAGGCAATCCGACGAAGCAGTTAACCAAATTTGCAATGCCTCTGGTTATGTCGATGATATTGCAAAATCTATATACGGTTGCGGATATGGTTGTAGTCGGGCGGTTTGTGGGTGATGACGCGATGGCGGCTGTAGGTACGACAGGAAGTCTGTCAATGCTGGTGCTCATGCTTATGCAGGGCGCAACGTTAGGTATGAGTGTTGTTATATCGCAGTTTTTCGGAGCCAAAGACAATACCATGGTGAAGAAGACAGTAGTTACATCATTTTATATTATTACAGCACTGGCTATAATTTTCGGATTGATAGGAGCGGTGTTTTCAAGACAGCTTTTGCAGCTGATTCAGGTACCGGATAACATTTTAGAGGATGCTACTACATATTTGAGGATTATTTTTATGGGAAGTATTGCGACGGCATTATATAATATGGTGTCTCAAATATCCCGGGCAACAGGTGACTCGATAACACCAATGATTATGTTAGCCGTGTCGGCGGTACTAAATGTAGGGTTTAATTTATTGTTTGTACTTGTTTTTGAATTAGGTGTCGCAGGAGTGGCATATGGGACAATTATTTCATCGTTTATTGCAGCTATCGTATGCTTTGCTTACACATGGAGAAGGATGCCTATGCTTCATCCGACACGGGAAACAGCAAAGCCGGATATGAATGTCATTAAGATGGTAATGAGGATAGGTGTACCATCTGCACTCCAAAGTTCAACGCTTGCAATAGGACATATTTTAGTGCAGACAATTATCAATGGATTTGGTTCTACAGTAATAGCGGCATATACTGCTGCGACGAGGATAGAGGCACTCATTTCATATCCTCCGGGAGGATTTACAGGTGCAATGCAGGTCTTTGCAGGGCAGAACGTTGGAGCAGGAAATTTCCATCGTGTAAGACAGGGATTTAGAGATACGTTCAAAATTATTTTAGGCTATACACTTGTTTCCTCTACGGTAATGATTGTTTTCGGAAAGCAATTGATATCCCTTTTTACAACCTCAGACAGTGCAATGCTTGATATTGGACGGGAATATCTTATTTTGGCTGCGGTAGGAGCATTATTCTGCGGGATTTTACAGCTCACAAAGAGTACGCTTAATGGTGCCGGAGATGCCTCGGCGGGTGTATGGATTAGTGCTCTGGAACTGATAGGAAGAATTGTAGGGTCGTTTATTTTAGCAAAACACGTCGGATATATTGGAGCGTTTGCGGGCGGGCCTATTGGATGGCTTATAGGCGGAGTCTTTGGAACCATACGGTATTTAAGCGGCGGTTGGATGAAAAAAAGACTGGTTAAAACGGATATGCCGATAGAATCACACGAAACAGCATAACCGATTTGATATAAAATCATTTATTTTGAAAGGAGAATGGATTATGTTTGACAGGTTCTTAGTAAAAGAAGATAGTTTGGAAAACGTTGAGAAAGACGGACAAATCATTGGTTTTAAGTTTCAAATCCGCATTGCCGAATACCGTGGTTGTTTTCTAAGTCTCCACAACGGTTATTATATCAATGTGGATGGCGTGGAGTATCCCCGCGAGGTACAGAAGTTTGAGATTAACAGCAGGGAACCCCGTGATTTTGAAGAGATTAAGAAGGCGTATTTTGAGCATTGGGACTATGATGATTTTGGTATGGTGCATGTCGAATGTCCGGGAGGATTATCAAAGGGTAAGCATCGTGTGGGCGTTATGCAGAGTGTATTGACGCAATATGGCTGGATGCCCCACGATGAGGAATGGATTCGCAATCCGCCTGTTCCCGGTGTTGATGCGGGTGGCAAGCAAAATGATATATATTACTTTGACATGGAAATAAGGTAAGGAGGGTGAAGAATATGGCAATCAAAAGAGGAGTTTCATTTTACAGTTATCAGCAGGCACAGTTTTTCGGCGAGATGAACTATCATGACATGTGCCGTGAGCTTCGCGAGACACTGGATTGTGATGGGGTTGAAATTATTAATGAGGCCACCGTACCGCAATATCCGTTCCCGTCACGGGAGTTTTTGGCGGACTGGCACAATACAATGGCGCGCTACGAGCTCACACCCGTTGCACTTGACTGCTTCTTGGATACACTACGTTTTCGTGACCATGTTATGACGAAAAAGGAAGCGGGAGAGTTGATAAAGCTTGACCTGCAATTAGCGGCGGACATGGGCTTTAAGCATATTCGTACAATGACCGGACTTCCGGTGGAGGTTATTGAATGGGCACTTGATACGGCAGTAAAGCTGGATGTCAAGATTGCATGGGAGATTCATAGTCCTATCCCGATTAAACCGGATTCCAGTATTACGGGTCTATATTGTGAAAGTCCGGGTACGGCTGTATTTGATACAGTTGAATTTATTAAGAAGTCAGGTACGAAGCATGTCGGATTTGTCCCGGATATGGGTATCTTCATGAAGGGGCCGTATCTGGATAATATAGAGGCGGCTGTTCGTAAAATGAAGGACAGGGAATTGGCAGCAAATATTGAAGCGATGATGAGAGAAATACCCTTGGCTAATCTTGGCGATGCAATCGAGAAGAAATATCCTGGTAAGCTTACGGCACAAGATAAGCGCGCCTTTGCCTGGAAGACCGTAGCCCAGCCGGAGGACTTAGAGCTGATTCTTCCTTATGTTTTCAGCATACATGGTAAAGTTCACGATATGATTGAAGTGGCCCCGGGTATATATGACGACCCGTCAACAATGAATGCAGAGGTTATCAATGTATTGAAGAAAAATAACTGGGATGGTTATATTTGCACGGAATACGAGGGTCAGCGCTCGCGTCAGGATATGGACAGAGAGCACTTGGCGAACGAGGTAGACCAGGTTCGCCGGCATCATCAGATGCTAAAGCGTCTGATTGGAGAATGATAAATATATTCCCTGCTGCATATGCAGCGGGGAATTTTGTCTATACAGAAAAATAGGTTTTAAAATTGCTTAAATATCTCAACCATTCCGAATTCATTTGAAATAATATCGAGCTCAAGCAGCAGACGGTTATCCTTTGTTTCCTGGTGATTAATATCGATATGCGGGATACAAATTCTTTGCAGATAATCATAGTCATCATGGCGCAGGCTGACATTCTGGCTCCAGCGGTTACTCTCATCCAGTACACTGCCATGCTCCCTGCTGACAGAGGATTTTCTTATATAATAATTCCCGGGTTCAACACCCTGCAGTGTCAGGCATAGCTTTAAGGTGCCATTGCTTTCAAAGATTTGCTCCAAATCATTGAAACGAATGCTCTCACCTTTTTGTTGGAGAGAATGGATATTCATTGTTTTCATATTATGGAACAGCACCAGATAGTTTCCGCTGCTGTCTTTGGTGATTACATAGTTCTCACGCTTAACGACAAGTACTTCCATTGCCTTTTTCATAAATTCAAACGCATGAAATGCAGGCTTATAAATAGAATTCTTTGTAATAATTCCGGCTCCTCCAAAAAGGATGGAATTTGAATCATATGTCTCTCCGTACACATCGGATGCGAGCCAATAGCCTACAACATCTACAATATCTGTAATGTCAAGCATATTTTTCATAATCCATGCGCCTTTAAAACATGTATCATTGAGAATATTACGATTCGAAATCGTCATGTTCCATAGGGAGATATATAGTTTGGTGCCGTTAAGTTCCAGACTGTCCAGTGTACGGCGCATATTTCGGGCCTCTCTTTGAAGATAATCAGCTTCTGTTATTAGCATAATCGACGAAGACATATTTTCCTTTTTCACGATATACGGAAAAAATTGAAAAGATACAAAGTCAGGAATGATATCATGAGCTTTCCAGTACATGGCAGATTTTTTCAGTACTTCCGAGTGGATATGCCGCTCATATTCGCAACCCCCGACAAGGGCACGGGGAGCATATTTTTTTACTGTACGGTAAAATGCTTCATATTTTTCGTCTGAATACCAGTTTTCCCAAGGAGAATCCCAAGGACTTGGATTCCACATCTCAAATATCCAACTTTCCACCTCGGACACTCCGAATTTTGTAACAAGATGACGCATTAGCATGTCCAGGTATTTTCCCCAATGCTCATTGTCATATTCATTCGGGTCAACAATATCCGCTGCATAAAGGGATTGTCCACCCACAGTGTCAATAATTGTACGAAGCTTCGGACCAAGCTGAAAGAAAGGCTTTAACTCATTTTGAGCTAAAAAATTAATCACATGGTCGATTCGGCTGAAATTAAAGCGGATTTCATTTCCATATCTTTTGGTCAGGGTTTCCGGAAAGATACCCCAAAATCGGACATACTTAAAATCCAGCTTCTGTTTTAATTGAATGATATGCTTCTGTATATCGGAGTTAAGAACATCCACAACGGCTCCGACATTTATCATACTACTCCAAGGCTTCTTCATGAAAATACCGTTACTCAGACACTCGGTTGCCTCAACTATCTTTTTGTCATTGATATCCTCGTTTTTAGCCTCACCCATTGTATGCTCCAGCTTTTCTAAAATCTGACGTTCAAGAGCAGCACGCTTTTTAGCTCTCTCATCGACGATGGATTTCATTGACTTTTTATATTCGGTTGGTGTTGTATTATATGCTGCCCGAAACGCTTTATTGAACATGGCCAGATTTGCAAAGCCGTTATCAATTGCAATACGCAGAATTGATTTTTTGGAGTACAATAAATCATTTACGGCATGGTTCAGCCGGATTTTGGTAAGGTATTCCTTGAAATTAATCCCTAGATTTTTCTTTAAATATCTTGATAGATATGAACCTGTAAGAGACAAATGCTTTGCAAGCTCCAGAAGTGTCAAGGGCTGTGTATAGTTGGCATGGATATAGAGGAGTGCTTTATATGTATATTCTCCACTGTAACCGGTCCCTTGATTTTGGGAAATATCCTCTGAACTTAGCAGGTAGTTGCTCGACAGATAATCTGCCAGCTGATAATACTGGCTGATTTGAAACAAATCTATATTTTGGCCTTTGACAAGATGATGCCGTAGGATTTTATTTAAAAGGGCTCGAAGACCTGCGTCTTTTTCATTTTCAATGATAGCTGTATTGCACCAAAAGGCTGGCAGATTATCACCGGAGAGCTCACTAAATAAATCAGGTGATATCATTATTTTGCATATAAGTGCATCATTATTTGACTTTTTATAATGCGGCTTGCCGGGGCTAAGTACGATGATGTCATCCTTATAAAGAGTCAATTTATCATTTGCTATAGAGAATATAATCTCACCTTCTAATACATATATGATTTCTATATATGAATGAATCTGAGGTCCGGAATCCTTTATGATATCAAGATGCAGTTCGATTCCAGGATTTATTTTAGTCATGGCAAGTTATCTCCTTGTGTAATTTTATAGACATTATAACGAAGAAGGCTGGCAAATGCAAGTTTGAATAAGTCAATAAAGAATAATATATTATTGACATAAGCGCCTGTAATTATAATATTCCACAAATTGCAAGGCAAAAAACAGTAGTTATTGTGAAAATTAACAATGAGAAAGACTCGTCGTAAATTTACTATAATACAAGTACACTACACTTCTAAATATGAATCAGGAGGTTGCTTTATGAAAATTATGCTTGGAATTATCGGTTTCGGAGGCATGGGAAAATGGCATGCCGCAAATGCGCCGCGTGCCGGCGTACAGGTTGTTGCAGTGTGTGATATTCTGCCTGAACGCCTTGATGAAGCCGAGAGGTTGGGCTACAAGACCTATGCCACTGCAGAGGAGCTTTTGGCAGACGAGGATGTAAACACGGTGATTCTTACTGTACCGAATCATCTTCACCACCCGATATGTCTTAAGGCAGCAAAGGCGGGAAAAAATGTTATTGCAGAAAAACCGGCCGCATTGTCGGTTGCTGAGTTTGATGAGATGGAAGCTGCTTGCAAAGAGGCAGAGGTACTCTTTACTACCCACCAAAACCGCAGATGGGACAAGGATATGCTTATAGCAAAGAAAGCAATTGATGATAATCTTATCGGCAATGTATTCACGATTGAATCGAAGCTGCACTCAGGAAACGGATACATGCATGAGTGGCATCTGTACAAGAGATTCGGCGGAGGTATGATGTATGACTGGGGGGTCCATCTTATCGACCAGATATTATTCATGCTGCCGGAGGCTAAGATAAAGACCGTTTTTGCCGACATCAAAAATGTTCTTCATGAGGAGGTCGATGATTATTTTAAGATTATCCTTAAGCTGGATAATGGTATAACCGCACATATTGAACTTAGTACATATATTCTTAAATATCAGCCCCGGTGGATTGTCGGAGGCGATAAGGGAACGGTGGTCATTAAAGATTTCGGATGCGAAGGCAGCATTTATCATACAGGGCAATTTATGGATAGGTTACCCTCTAAAATTGTAGAAACGGTTGCCGGTCCCACAAGGCAGTTTGCTCCTGTACCTCCCGGTGGAATCATTGAAAAGCCGCTGCCGGTTGTTGAAAGTGACTGGACAGATTTTTACCGTAATGTCTGCGGTGTTCTTAACAAAACAGAAGAGCCCAAGGTGAAGAATCCGGAGGTGCGGCGTGTTTTATCCGTTATGGAGGCTGCGGTCAGCTCTTCGGAGACAGGAACTGCAGTGGCTTTTGAATGATAAGGGGGAATTAGATGCTAGGATATATTCTTAAGAGAATACTTTATATCATTCCCGTAATGCTTGGTGTGCTTCTTCTGGTATTTCTTATGAAGATTGTAATGCCGGGAGACCCGGTATCAGAGCTTCTTCCGCCGGCAGCTACAAAAGAGCAGCGTGAAGCCTTACGGGAAGAATTGGGATTAAACGACCCGCTAATCAAGCAATTCGGGGATTATG
>JAEZXP010000090.1 GCA_023419655.1 Bacillota bacterium
TATAATCCCATGGCAGGATTGTAATTTTGCCCTCTCGCTCATACAAATAATAATTTTGTGCCATGCTTGAGCTGTAGCTGTCCAGATTGACGACAATCGTGTGTGCCGCTAAATATCTAAGAATCTGGTCCACGTCAAGTTAAGTCTCTAGTTCTTCTCCCTCAGAAAGCGCCTTAAGGGCCTGTACCACACGCATAAAGTCGTTCTCGGTTCCTTTTCCCACTACATTGTTAAATATAGCGCTGTAGCTTTCCGTATTATCGTCGGTATATTCCAGACTTCCTCCTGAACTTCCTGACCTGCCTCCGAAAGCTCCGTCAAAGCCTCCCTGGCCGCCTGACCGGTCCGAAAATCCTGATTCATCCGTATCCGCCGGCGGGCTGATTCTTTGACCCTCGCCGTTACCACCGAAGGCCGGCGGCATGAATTGATTCTCTGCCGTATTCTCCGAATTTTGCTGTCTGGCACCCATCTCCATGCTTTTAACATTATAGAGCATTCCGGATGTATCTCCAAAAACCCGCTGCTCATAGCTTTCGTTATATAGCTCTACCGCAAGATACAGCCCCCAGCTCTTACCGTTCACCTTGATATCCGCAAAACCAAAATACGGTGCATCAACGCCTGCCTCCTGCATTAACTCATAGGAAACATACTCCTTCATATACGTATTATCACCAAGCATGTTATTGATAACAAAGCTCTCCAGACCGAAGCATGTCTGCCCTTTAATGTATTCATCAAATTGCAGTCTGAAGCTGTACCGGTCGCTGTCTGAGCCTGCCACTTGTGTTAAGCTCGAATTGCCCTTCGGACGGATACCGATATTCTGAAATTTTTTGCCGTTTACGATAACATCCGCCATGATATACTGCTCACTTGTGGCATTATCAAGCATATCCTGCCAATCATCCTCTTCTGCGATAATCTCAATGGAGATAATATCCGTTCCAAAAAGCTTCGTGGCATATTCTGCTTCGGTTTTTATGCCGCCATTTGCCGTATGGAGATTTCCGGATACTACAAACCCGGCACTTATTATCAAGGCAAAAACCACGGCTATTATAATAACGCTATTTATTCTTTTACTTTGTATCATGCTTTCACCTCGAATCCGAATATGTCTAGGCGGTATATTCACCGTTATAGCTTACAAGACAGGCATTATTCACACCATTTACCGTAAGCAGCTCATTGAGAAGCTTCGCGGACATATCAAACAGCCGGACTTCAACCGTAACCTCTATGCCGTTTGCAGAGACTGTTTTTGCTTTAATCAGGCTTTTTCTGGTCTTTGCTTTGATTAGGTCCATGCAATCGCTTTCCGCCTTGTCTCCGTCGAGATTAACTACGATGATATACGGTGTATCACTGCTTTTTTTGTTTACGAATACCAGAAGAATGATACCAATAAAGACAGAGCCAATGATTCCAAGGGGAATCAGCCCGGCTCCTATAACGATTCCTGCCGAGATAGCCCAGAACAAAAATGCAATATCAAGAGGCTCCTTTACTGCTGTTCTAAAACGAACAATGGACAAGGCACCGACCATACCAAGGGACAGAATGATATTGGATGTTACCGCAAGTATAATAAGGGTTGTAATCAAGGTCATCGCCATAATGGAAATACCAAAAGAGGATGAATACATAACGCCTGCAAAGGTCTTTTTATAGACCAGGAAGATAAAAAGGCCGATGGCAAAGGACAGAAGCATCGCAAGTCCCACGTCTAAGATAGAAAACTCTGCTGTTTTTTCTAAAAAACTTGATTTAAAAACATCTTTAAATGTCATGATACTATACCTCCAATTTATATTATTCTTGCTGCTGCGTATTTTGAAAACGCCGTGCCCCGCCTGCCGGAAAGGGCCGTTACACCCCGGATTATCTCAGGCAGAAAATCATCATATTTCACTTCCAGAATATAGATGCCCGAGACAGGAACGGGGGCTGGAACAGGTGTCAAGAAATCATGGATGTTATAGCCTGTTCGAATATTGTAATCCATTGTTATGCGTACATTCCCCGCCGGATATACATATGCCTCACGCCAGTAATCCACGATATTTCTTGCCCGCAGCTGCTGGTAATACATCTTGGTATACAGCTCCATGCAAAGCGGACTGTTATTTTCTTTTAAGGCGGTTAAATCTCCGTCAATCAGACGTCTGCATTGTTCATCCGTTACGATTGTACTTTCCTTAAAGCAGATTCCATTACGCTTGCTTTTCTTTTCAAGCCGGATAAAAGAGAGATTGTCTTTATAATATCTCAGCCTGAATTTCTCTCTGCCGTTTACCCCGTCAATCTTCTCTTTTAATGCCTTATCATTATAATTATCAAAATAAAGGCTTCTGACCCGGTATCCCTTTTCCTTTTCACAGTTATTATCCAGTTTCGCTACAAAAGGAAGCCTTGCTCTCAGCTGCAGGACATCACCGTAGTTTATGTAGTGCTTCAGCTCATGTCTGCCCTTTGGCTTCGTCATTTTCTCACCCCTTTTCTATGGAATGATAAAATAATAAACCATTTCTTTGAAGCATCTATGTCCGCTCTCTGAATTCTGGCTGAATTATTTGCCGTTATTTCAATAAAAGCGTAAGAGAATGATATACCAAAAACACCCCTATCACCCCTGCAAGGGCAGGCACTAAAATATCCGACCACTTTGCAATCTGTCTCTTTATAATATTATAAAGATAATCGAATTTGTTCCGGGCCTTCCTATAAATCAGGTACAGAATCAATAACGGTGAGGTATAAATTATATTGTATACGGTAAGTATGACCGTTATTTCCAAGAACGTAAGGTGGTAGTTAAACAGGATTGCCAAAAAAGCAAAGTACGGCAAAGCCGTTGTCAATTCCGAAATTGTTGCTCCGACCCCCAGGGTAATCAGCGCCGCCGGAGAAACGGATTTTATTCTGCCCGTTGCCTCTTCCTCATCACTCTTATCAGAACTTCCCTCTTCCATCCTCAATAAACGAAGCTGCTTTTTAAGCGATTCTATCCTGCTGTTTTGAATCAGATAACATACGGCAATTAGAAGGGCTATGCCAAGTATCAGCTCTGCAATGAACAGAATTTGTCCGTAGTTCCCGATAAGCCTTCCCATATAATTACCGATAAGGGCAACGAATCCGTAGTAAGCCAGAAATCCCCCTATCAGGTTTGTAATCCCTGTCGGTATAATAAAATACAAAATGTGTTTCGGCTTCTTTACCATACCCTGCAAAACAAATTGCTGCGTTATAGCGATAGGATTAAGGCTATCTGCCGCACTTGTCAAAATTGTTGATAATAATAATGTCCACATAATCTTTCCTCCTTTAATCACAAAAAAAGAAGCCCGGGAGTCTTGTAAAATAACTCCTAGGCTTTTATCCCACCGTGTACACAGACTATAAGCCTGTGCGTTTTCTCTCGGACCAGACTAACCATTTTGTTACGGAACCCTAGAAAACTAAAATCATATTCAGCTGTCATGCCACTATATCAAAAAACAAAATTCCTGTCAAATCATTTATATAATCTGAACTACAAATGCCGTTGTCTGAGGAGGTATACTGCGCGTCTGAAAATTCGCATGCTCAACTCTTACTCTTTCTCCGGGCCGAATGTCTCTTAGCGGTATCCGGCTCCCCCTTCTATCCAAAATCAATGTTGTGTTCGTTATTACAAACCTCATCTGGCTCATGATATCATCGGCATTACCGGTGTATAGAAAACCATTCCTTAAATCCACGGACAATACTCTTCCTACCGTGATACTCGTATCCCTGCTGCTTTTTACTACCGTTATTCTGTATGCTCTGGCTTGCGGAGGAATACTCGCTGTCATAACGGAGGAGAACTCTGTATCCACAACCATTCCCACCCGCAGCTCTGACATAGGAATATCCCGTCCTGCTCTATCCCTGATTATCGTATCTCTGCTAACCACCAGTGTAACAAGCTCCACATAAGTCAGATTAAAGTCCCTCTTAATACCGTAGGAAATTGTCACAAATCCGGTATTCCTGTCTATACGTATTTCTTCAATTGTTGAATCCTGCGTTCTGATAACGTTGTCGTTGCAATTGCAATGACTGTTTTGATTTGATATCGAAAAGTCCTCCATATTCATAGCCCCTGTCAGTGCTCTTTAACTCTTAAAACATATTATTACTTGTAAGCTTTGGGAGTTACAGCGCAATACTTTGTTATGTAATATACTATGAATTCTTTTATAAAGTGTTAAGTCTTTGCTGTATTATCTTAATTATCTCCTCCTGGTCCTTCGGATTCTCTATGATATCATATTTAGCAGCATCAATCACCAAAAGAGGCGAAAGATTATATTCTGCAAAATAATCTTCATACTCTTTATTAAGTCTCTCCCAGTATGCTCTTTCTACTATCTGCTCATAATCACGTCCTCGTTTCTTGATACGGCCGATTGCAGCATCCGTATCAATTTTCAGATAAATCATGAGCTTTGGCGCCTCCACATGGTCCAGCATATTCGTCAGAAGGTCCCGGTAAAGAATATACTCATCCTTATCCATATTCCCCTCTTCATGAAGCAGCTTGGCAAATATCATGTCGCCATATATACTGCGGTCCATAAGGGACGGCTTTCCAAGTTCAGCTGCCTGCTTAAGCATCTTAAATCTTCTATTCAGAAAAAATATCTGAAGCGGAAAGGAATATCTCTTTCTGTCATGGTAAAACTTATCCAGTATGGGATTGTCCTCTACCGGCTCATGGAAGCAAGGGATATTCAGCATCTTCGAAAGCATGTCCACATAAACTGTTTTACCCGCACCAACAACCGCATCAATAACGATTGCTTCATTATGATTATTCTTTTTTATCATACTAAAAAACTCCTTATACACGAATATCCTCCTCAGAATTCTACATCAATTTCAATACTATATACCTTGGTTATTGCAATTCATATAGATGAATATCATCTATATGAATTACTTTTATAATAAACAGCATATTGTTGCTTGTCAATATAAACATACTATATATTGTTACATAATATATTATTATAGTACACTATATTTTCTATTTTATAGATAGGCGGTTATCCATACAACGCATAAATTTTATTTTAAAATTTATCAGTAATGATTACTATTTTCACTTGACCCCGTTATTTAAGCGTGATATACTGTTATAACAATAGCTTATTCCTATCAAAGAGCTATTTAAAACGGGTGAACAAAACGAAAGGAGAGCATAGATGAAAAAAGCTATTTTTGTCACTCTCGGACTTCTATTTTTTAGTCTGGGAGGAATAGGTGCAGCGATACCCGTTCTGCCGACAACTCCGTTTTTGCTGTTGGCAGCCGCATGCTTTGCAAAGGGGTCAGCCCGTTTTGACAAATGGTTTAAAAATACACGTCTGTATAAAAAGCATCTGGACAGCTTCATTAAAGACCGGTCCATGACTTTAAGAACCAAAATATACCTTTGCTCTTTCGCATCTGCTATGTTGATAATTGCTTTTTTCATGGTTAATAACATATATGGGCGAATCTTTATACTGTGTGTGATAGCGTTTAAATATTATTATTTTATTTTTCGTATCAAGACCATCAAAACGCAACATTGACAATAAAATTCCAAAATAGTATAATTTATACAACCCAATATAGTAATTATATGCTCTTAAAACCGGGTATTTTATAGTAGAATATTAATTTAACGACACAAAAGGTTACAAAAAAATAACCATGTGCAGAAAGGAAGGAAAATATGAAAGATTACACAAAGCTCAATGTATACTTATCTAATCTGGCAGTTTTAAATGCAAATCTCCATAATTTACATTGGAATGTGGAGGGAGAGAGATTCGTACAGATTCACGAATTTACAGAGTCAATCTATGATGATATGTTTGAAAAATATGATGCCGTAGCAGAGATTCTGAAGATGAAGGGTGAAAGACCTCTCGTAAAATTATCAGATTATATCAAAAATGCAACAATTAAAGAGCTGGAAGACCGCAAATTCGCTTGCAAAGAAGTTCTTCAGATTGTTCAGGATTATATAACCGAGATGAATAAATTGGCAACTGAAATCAGAAATGAAGCGGATGCAGAGGACGATTTCACGGTAGTCGCAATGTTCGAGGGACATGTTGAAGGCTACGTTAAGCATCTATGGTTTGTTAAGGCAATGCTTGCATAATGCAGCGTTTGTACAATGCAATGTTTGCATAATACAATATTCGTATAATCGTATGGTATAAGGCTGTTCTGTTAATTACAGAACAGCCTTATTTTATTCACTTCTTTCCTATAGTAACACTTCTTCCCTATCCGTCATAAGTTAGTCAAGGGAAACTTTTTTTCATTTCTCTAAACATCCAACAAATTATTGATAATTTTATTTAAAAAACACTTGCATCCAGTTATATTTAGGTATATAATATAATTAAATTTAGGTATGCCTAAATCAATAAAATATTTAGTGGGTGAGAATGATGGATACTTGTACAAAAAGACTTTTTCTACGGAAACTATCTACTTTAATTGTAACCGCTATTGCCATACTGATTGGTTTATTCTTAAACTAAAGCACATAAAAATGTTAAATAAAATCAGCTGCAGAAAATGGAGGAAAATATGACACCGAATAAAGAAGATTATTTAAAAGCGATTTACAAGCTCGGAGGCATGGAAGAGCTGGTTAACAATAAAAAGATTGCGGAGGAGCTGCATATTGCGCCCGCCTCTGTTACAGAGATGTTGGGGAAGCTGAAACGGGAGGGATTGATTCATTATGAAGCCTATAAGGGTTCACGCCTGACACCAGAGGGAATTCATGCTGCAATTTCACTGGTTCGCGGACACAGGCTTTGGGAGGTATTTCTGATGCGCCATCTCGGATATTCCTGGAGCGAGGCTCATGAAGATGCAGAGCTTTTGGAGCATATCTCCCCTGTCCGTCTGACAGACCGGCTGGAGCAGTTTTTAAATTATCCGGCTTACTGCCCCCATGGCAGTGTAATACCCCATATCGACCGGCAAATCAATCCTGTTCCTATACAGACCTTGAATCTTCTTCCCCTTGGTGCGACTTCATATATTCGGCGTGTGACAGAAGAAAAAGAATTATTGGACTATTTACAGGAGGCCGGTATTGCTATTGGAATGGCTGTACGAATCGTAAAAGCAGGACCTTATGAGGGTCCTTTAACCCTTGATCTTGAGGGCAGGCAACTTCAAATAAGCTATAAAGCCGCCTGTCAAATCTATGTGGATAAGACAGACGAATTATAACTTAACATTTTAAAATAAGGAGGTTCTTTTATGAAGAAAAAAATCAAAAATCTTTTAGGCATAATGATGAGTTTAATCTTGTTACTTGGGGCATGTTCCACGCCCGCAATCGATTCAAGTTCCTCGGAAGATAAATTGAATATCATTGCTACCACCACCATGCTGGCCGATTTATCCGCTGTCATTGGCAAAGAGCGTGTTGTCGTGAATGGCCTTATGGGTCCCGGTATTGACCCGCACTTGTATCAGGCCAGTGCGGGAGATGTCTCGCTGATTAGAGATTCCGATGTGGTCGTTTACAACGGTCTGCATCTCGAGGGAAAAATGGGTGAGATTTTTGAAAATCTATCGGCGCAGGGTCCAACGGTTATCTGTATAGAAGACGGATTGGATGAATCAAAGCTTCTTGCTTCAGAAGATGACGCTTCCATCCATGACCCTCATATCTGGTTCGATGTCTCTCTATGGAAGGATGCTGCTAAGATTGTTGCGGAAGGATTAATTGGCGCTGATTCTGACGGCAAAGATTACTATGAAGCAAACCTGGATGCATATCTTAAGGAGTTGGATGAAACAGACACCTACATCCGTAACCGGGTTGCCGAACTGCCCAAAGAGCAACGGGTGCTTGTGACTGCTCATGATGCATTTCAATATTTTGGTAAGGCTTATTCATTCGAGGTTCATGGCTTACAGGGCATCAGTACCGATGCGGAAGCAGGTACGGCAGATGTAAGCAATTTGGCTGATTTTATAGCAGAGCGGCAGATAAAAGCTATCTTCGTAGAGTCTTCTGTTCCGCCAAAGACCATTGAGGCTCTGCAGGCCGCTGTCAAAGCCAAAGGCTTTGATGTAAATATCGGCGGAGAGCTTTACTCCGACTCTCTCGGAGATGCCGATTCCGGAGCGGATACTTATATTCTTACTGTAAAATCGAATATTGATACGATTGTAAATGCCTTAAAATGACAGGAGGGATTGTAATTGGAGAAACAACTTTATGCGGTTGAGGTCGAAGACCTCACGGTGGCATATGATATCAAACCTGTTCTCTGGGATATCGATTTGAAAATACCAAAGGGAAAGCTGATGGCGGTGGTTGGTCCCAATGGTGCAGGCAAGTCAACATTAATCAAGGCAATGCTGGGTCTTTTAAAGCCTGTCTCCGGCTCCGTCCGTTTTCTTCATGAAGGAAGTGACGTACCGGTACTAAAAAGCCGTATCGGTTATGTACCGCAGAGCGGCAGTGTTGACTGGGATTTCCCGGCTACAGTACGGGATGTTGTATTAATGGGCTGCTATGGAAAATTAGGCTGGATTCGCCGCCCAAGAAAAGCGGACATCGAATTAACAAATCAGATGCTGGCGAAGGTAGGCATGAAAGAATATGCATCACGGCAAATCAGTCAACTCTCCGGCGGCCAGCAGCAG
>JAEZXP010000092.1 GCA_023419655.1 Bacillota bacterium
GGATACCATATCCATTCTCAGGGGCTTGAAGGAACGATATGAGGTGTTCCACGGTGTAAAGATAAGCGACGGTGCTTTGGTCAGTGCAGCTACTTTGTCGAACCGGTATATATCGGACCGTTTTCTTCCGGACAAGGCGATTGACCTGGTGGATGAAGCCTGTGCCCTCATTAAGACCGAGCTTGATTCGATGCCGACACAACTGGATGATATGCAGCGAAGAATTATGCAGATGGAGATAGAGGAGGCTGCCCTGAGAAAGGAAAATGACAGGTTCAGCAAGGAGAGGCTGGAGGAGCTTTTAAAGGAGCTGGCGCAGCTGAAAGAAGAATTTGCCCTGACGAAGGCAAGATGGGATAACGAGAAGCTGTCTGTAGAAAGGGTTCAAAAGCTTCGTGAGGAATTAGAAGAGGTTAACAGACAAATCGAGCTTGCCGAGCGCAGCTATGACCTGAATAAGGCTGCCGAGCTAAAATACGGAACGCTCCCCGGCGTGCAAAAACAGCTTCAGGCCGAAGAGGATAACCTTAAATCAGAAGAAAACCAGCTGGTACATGAGAATGTAAGTGAAGAGGAAATAGCGAGAATTATATCCAGATGGACAGGAATTCCGGTCACAAGGCTTACGGAGAGTGAGAGAAACAAGGCCCTTTATCTTAAGGATGAGCTTCACAAGCGGGTTATCGGACAGGAGGAGGCCGTATCAAAGGTATCGGATGCGATTCTTCGCTCCAAGGCAGGAATAAAGGACCCTAAGAAACCGATAGGCTCTTTTCTGTTTTTAGGTCCTACAGGTGTGGGTAAGACCGAGCTTGCGAAGGCACTGGCTGAAAGTCTGTTTGACAATGAACAGAATATGATACGAATTGATATGAGTGAGTATATGGAGAAGCATTCTGTTGCAAGACTTATCGGTGCGCCTCCTGGATATGTGGGCTATGAGGAGGGAGGCCAGCTTACGGAGGCGGTTCGAAGAAGGCCGTATGCGGTTATCCTTTTTGACGAGATTGAGAAGGCGCATCAGGATGTATTTAATATATTGCTGCAGGTGCTGGATGACGGACGAATAACCGATTCCCAGGGCCGGACGGTAGACTTTAAGAATACGATTATTATTCTTACCTCCAACATAGGTTCAAGGTATCTGCTGGAAGGTGTTAACGATAGCGGAGAAATTAATCAGGAGTGTGAGACCCTGGTTATGCAGGAGCTTCAAGGGGCGTTTCGTCCTGAATTCTTAAACCGTCTTGATGAAATTATTCTGTTCAGACCGCTGACAAAGGAGAATATAAGCACTATCATTAACCTCATGATAACAGACGTGAATAACAGGCTTAAGGAAAAGGATATTACAATTATGGTATCCGATGCGGCGAAGGATTATATCGTACAGCGGGCATATGACCCGGCATATGGAGCAAGGCCTTTAAAGCGCTACCTTCAAAAGAATGTGGAAACCCTCAGTGCACGGCTGATATTAAGTGACCAGACAGCTCCGGGGGATACAATACTTATTGATGAAGGCGGCCAGGGACTTGCTGCAAGAGTAATATAATAAGAATGAATTTGCCTGACTGTTCATAAGATTTAATAAATGAAAGACCTATATGGAGGTTATAATGCAGAGGCTCAAAACCATAGTAGCGCTTCTTTTAATAATTTTTACGGCAGTCGGATTAGCAGGATGTAAAAAGAACGAATCAGAAGTAAAGAAGTTAAAGGACCTGGATTTTACAGTAGTGGAGGATGCTGATTTACCCGGAGAATTGAAGGAGATTATCGATGAAAAGAAAGAAAACCCCTTCAGGCTCCATTATTCTAATAAGGATTTTCTGTATATTGTAGTCGGATATGGGAAGCAGAACAGCGGCGGCTATAGTATAGCCGTCGAGGAGCTGTTTTTGACGGACAATGCTATCTATATCGATACGAACCTGATTGGCCCTTCTCAGGATGACTTGGTGACCCATGGCGTAACCTATCCTTATATTGTCGTAAAGCTGGAATATCTGGATAAAAAGATTGTGTTTGAATAATCGGAAACTACTATATTTTGTACTAATTATTTAATGAATATCCATATACTGTGCTTCAAAATCGGGAAAATGACTTAATCAGGTCGTGCTATTGCCATATGCTTTATGCAAATTCCTATAAATCGGTAGGCATATATTACTATGCATATAAGATTATTCCATAAAAATTAACAAAAATGAAGGTTTTTGCTGTGCATATTTTTCAATAAAATAGACGTGTCTTGTTGAATTGTCAGAAAATTGGTTGACAAATATTAGAATTTAGTGTTATAATACATAGGATGCATAAAATATGTAATAAATCAATGTTTAATATGTCCATAGATGGCACAGAACTCGGCAATGGAGATAGAAGCATTAGTAAGGAGTAATATTATGAAGCAGATGGATGTAAATAAGGTACGAAATGCTGTACAAAGCCATACGGGGAAGAAAGTAAAAGTCAGGATTAACAGGGGCAGACACAGGATTGACGAAACGATAGGCATTATATCTGAGACATATCCAAGCATATTTTTAGTAACTACTCAGGAAGGCGATAACATGCCGGAGCGGACCATGTCATATAGCTATACGGATATTTTAACAAAGGACGTTCAGCTTATTTTGTGCAGACAAAGCTAATTACAATAAACCGAAGCCGTAAGAAATCTTATGGTTTCGGTCTTTTTTTATGTTCCTAAATCATAAATCCCTTTTTGTATGAATATGATATGTCAGAGGCATGTAATCCTATGTCCAAATTCAAGGAGGGATATTAGTGGAGTTACTAAAAAAGAATATTCATATGAATAAATTAAAGTGTAAGAGTGCCCTGCAGCTTACATTGGACGATGATTTTAATGTTCCTGATATCAAACCGGATATAGATCGGATTATAACACAGCAGGGAGATATAAGGATTGATGAAATCAAATCCATGAACGGCAAGCTCTTGATAAAGGGAGAGCTTTACTTTAATGTTCTGTATTTTAGTCAGGATGATGCAAGACCGATACATAATATTTCCGGGGAAATTCCATTTGACGAGGTAATCAATATGGAGCTTACCTGTGTTGATGATGAACCGATTGTCAGATGGAATCTGGAGGATTTGTCCACCGGACTGATTAACTCAAGAAAGCTGAGTGTAAGGTCCATTGTAAGTATCAATGTGTCGGTGGAAGATCTTTATGACGAGGAGACCGGAGTAATGGTTGAGGGGCCGGAGGATGTACAGTACATCAGTAAAAAGATTGAGCTTACGGATATAAGCATCAATAAGAAAGATACCTTCCGTATAAAGGATGAAATTCTGATTCCAACCAATAAAGGAAATATTGAATCCATTTTATTTAGTGCCGTACGGATGAATAATATGGAGGTAAGGCTGTTAGAGGATAAATTCTCGATTAAGGGGGAATTATCGGTCTTTGTCCTGTATGCCAGTGATAGTGAGGAAAATCCGATTGAATACTATGAGACAGAGATACCGTTTGGGGGAACGATTGATTGCAGTGGCTGCAACGAGGATATGATAGAGGATATTACCTTCCGGATACTTAATAAAAATATTGAGGTCAGGCCTGATGATGACGGCGAGGAAAGGATTATTGACCTGGAGGTCATCCTGGAGATGAATATAAAGGTTTATGAGATACAGGAACCGGAGATTCTCTGCGACGTCTATAGTCCCTGCAAGGAAATTATACCGGTAATCCGTGAGGCGGTCTATGAGAATCTGGTAGTAAAGAATAATAGTAAATACAGGGTTGCGGACCGTATCCGTGTTCCTGATAATCAACCGAGAATTCTTCAGATTTGCTATTCCGACGGAGATATCAAGATTGATGATATCATTCCTTCCGGCACAGAGCTGCAGGTAGAGGGAATCATTGATATGAATATCCTTTATATTTCGGAGGATGATTTAATGCCCCTTTCTTCCTTAAAAGGAGCAATCCCATTTACACAGATTGTTGAGGTAAAGGGAATGAAGCCGGACAGCAGCTTTGATATAAGACCAAATATTGACCAGCTCAGTGTAATGATGCTGGATGGGGATGAGATAGAGGTTAAGGCGGTTATGAATCTCAATACAATCGTGTTTGACAAGGTTGTAGAGCCGATTATTGCCGATATCGAGATGGCTGACCTGGATATTGAGAAGCTTCAATCCATGCCCGGAATTATCGGATATGTGGTTAAGAAGAATGACAGCCTGTGGAATATTGCAAAGAAATACTACACCACTGTGGATACAATCATGGCAATCAATGATTTGGAGGACGATAATATTAAAGAGGGAGATAAGCTGATTATCATGAAGCGGGTGGATGCGGTTATTTAATCCGGCTGCTTAAAGAATATGTTTCTTAAATCACTATTAAGTAAATACAGTAATCCTCCGATATACATAACATAGGATATTATGCCTATTAATCAAGGAAGATGGCCTCCAAACACCAAGGAAGGTAAAAGGTCACCACTATACGATGAAGGAGGATAGGAAATGAGTATACAGCAGATAACAAATCATAACGATGCGGCCGTTGCACGATACGCTAATCATGACAATAAGAAAGTAAAGGAAGAGGCGGCCAAGGCAGAAGCGAATGATGCCGTGATATATGAAAAGACCCCTGCCGCAGAAAAAACATACAAGAGAGACCAGGCTACGATTGACCGGCTTCTTGCAGAGGCACAGGAAAATGCACAGAAGCTGAGAGATTTGGTACAAAGGATGCTGCAAAAGCAGGGAGAGACTTTTGACAATGCTACCAACATCTATAGCCTGCTTCGGGAAGGCAAGGTAAAGGTAGACCCTGAAACGCAGGCGCAGGCTCAGAAAGATATCTCAAAGGATGGTTACTGGGGTGTGGAACAGACCTCAGAAAGATTGGTATCCTTTGCCAAGGCTCTGGCCGGAGGAGACCCCTCTAAGGCGGATATTCTGATAAAGGCCGTAAAGAAGGGCTTCGGAGAAGCGGAAAAGACATGGGGCGGTAAATTACCGCAGATATGCAAGGACACTCTTGACAGCACAATCAGCAAGCTGGAAAGCTGGAGAGACTCACTGGAAGATTAGGAATAGTGCAGCAGAGTTGGATAGGAACATAGATTTAATGTATATTGGTAGTGCCTGATGTTATCTTAACGGATAGTATCAGGCACTGTTTTGTTGCTATCTGTTCTTGCGGTTCTTTCTTGCAAGGAATAATCCTGTCATCATGGTAAGAGGAAAGATAACGGCAATCAAAAGTCCGATTCTAATTGCGATTTGCTCGGTATCAAGCCCTTCATTCGGCCAGACATTCAGAATATTATTATTTTTTGCGAAATAATCGGATATCATTCCTGTTATCCATGGACCTGCGGCACAACCGATATCTCCGCAGATAGCAAGGATACCGAATAGTAAGGTTCCTCCCCTTGGGAATCTGGCCGAGGAAAGGGAAAAGGTTCCCGGCCACATCAGGGCTACCGTAATACCGGTAAGACTACAGGAAATCAGAGCCAGTAACGGGTAGGGGCTGAACACCGTAATCAGATAGGTAATAATGCAGAGGATACTGCTGACTATCAGGGACTTTTTGATGGGTATGCGGCTGCCCCAGATACCATAGATAACTCTTCCGACAGCCATGTATAAGGCAAATAAACCCGGACCCAGAAGGTCACCTATCAGCTTGGGAACGCCAAGACCTTTTTCCGCAAAGAAGGAGGACCACTGGGAGATGGTAAGCTCAGAAGCTCCGGCACATATCATCAGCAGCATAAAGAGGTAGAAGGAGGGGGAGGAAAACAATTCCCTTATTCTCATTCCTTTACCCTCTGCTACAAGCGGAAGGATTGGAACATGGATAAACCGGAACATATTATATAACGGGAAGAAGGACCAGAGAAGGGGCAGGATAAACCAATGCTCCCGTCCGATAATCCAGATAACAAAGGTGCTGATAAAGACGACTGCCATCTGACCCCAGCAATAGAAGGAATGAAGCAGACTCATCGAGCCCTCCTTATTATCATTGGGCAATGCCTCTATGATGGGGCTTACGATAACCTCAAGAAGACCTCCGCCGAATGCATACACCATTACAGATATAATCAGGCCTGCATAAGGATTGCCCAGCATTAGCGGAAGAGTACCCATTAGTACAAAGCCCACAAAGCACAGGGCATGGGCGGCCACCATGCATTTGCGGTAGCCGAAGCGGTCGGCATATCGGGTTGCCCATACGTCTGCGGCAAGCTGGGTTACAAAATTAGCGATAATCAAAAAGCCCAGCTGCTCGTAGTTTATATTATAAGTAGTATGGAATATATAGAAAAATAAAGGAATAAGATTGTTGATAATTGCCTGTGTAATATAGCCTCGATAACAGGCATAGGTTGTGTGCTTATATGTATATGTTTTTGCAGCCATCGTTCGTGCCTTTCTGTAATATTTGTTATCGTATATTTATGGGTATCCATTAGGCTTAGGAAGCTTTGTGAAGCCTTTATTTAACAGTATATTGTATCAGGAAAGTAAGGTCTTGCCAGCACGACCTGCCTGCCATAGCCGGAGGATTTAAAGAATTTGGCCGCCTTCTCTGCCTTGAGATGAGTATCAAATATACCGAATACCGTAGGCCCGCTTCCGCTCATAAGTGAGGTCAGGGCTTGCTTTTCTTTCATAATATCCTTTATTTCCTGGATAATGGGGTGTTCCGTAATCGTAACGGTCTCCAGCAAATTCTTCATAAGCAGGGTAAGCTTGTATAGATTGCCTTCTCTAAGGGCGTCAAGCATAGCGGGGATATCAGGATGTATCGTCTTTTCATTGAGGCGGAGGCTCTCATATACATGCTTGGTGGATACGCTGATATCAGGCTTAACCAGAAGGATATGGCAATCCGGCATAGGATTTATGGGTTGAAGGATTTCCCCTATTCCGCCGGCGAGGGCCGTTCCCATAAGAAGGCAATAGGGAACATCCGCACCAAGCCTTACACCAAGCGCCATAAGCTCCTCCAGGGATAAACCAGTCTGATATAACTGGTTTAAGCCTTTTAATGCAGCGGCGGCATCGGCGCTTCCTCCCGCCAGACCTGCCGCTACTGGAATTCGTTTGTTTATGGATATACTAAGCCCGCTTCGGACAGGATAGTTCTCTCTGAATAATTCGACAGCCTTATATACCAGATTCCGTTGGTCCGTCGGAAGATAATACAGGTTTGAGCGTATGGTCACGGACTGGAATCTGGTTTTTCTGATGTTGATGGTATCATACAAACTGACGGTCTGCATGATCATATTTACATCATGATAACCGTCAGGACGTTTTCTTAATACGTCTAAGCCAAGATTAATCTTGGCATAGGCCTTTACTGTTATGGAATTCATGATAATACTAACCTCCATATGCTTATTTGTGTATAGTATATCACAGATTCTTTAATCGAACAGCTTTTTAATTGCATCAAACAGCTTGAACCGAATCTTAACCGGTATTTTATTGTTATTTAGAGCATCAAATTCCTCCTCCGTCAAGAGATATTTTAACTTTTCACCGCTGTCCTCATGAACGATACTATATGTCTCGTCCACAAAGCACAGGGGAGGAAACATTACGCACCACCAGTTTTTTCCCGAGGCATCTCCGATGCGGACCTGCAAGGCTTCATAGGTTCCCGGCGGAAAGGTATAGTCTCCGTATACCTTCATGGGAAAATAGCAGTCTGAAAGAGCCGCACGGACAGGATAGGAATAGCCTCTATCTTCAATTACCCCTTTTGCAACCTCGTGGATAAGGGGCAGCTTCTCTGTAATAATATTCTGTGCCTCTTCGATGTCTTTCGCATCCTTCAGATAGGGATACAGCGCCTGTACAAGAGCATCCTTTACCTGATATTTTAGCTGCTGGTCTTTGTCACTGTCGCTGTTTGCAATTACGTGGAAGCGAATTATATTTTCTGCGATGCCTTCCTGAAGATTTTGCTGATTTGCGGCATATATCCGGATGGCATGATTAAGTACCCCGGCAGAGATTAATAATATCAATAGCAATAGGATACCCATACGGTTTTTACTGCGGTTTGAGAGCAGTACTTTATTATGTATACAATTAAAAATATGCTTGCTGTCTGGCTTGTTATCCATAAATCCTCCTGTTATAGTTGATATCTAAGTATCGACCAAAAATCATAAAGCTATACAGATTATAAAATTGTAAAACGACAAGGAACTTATGGCTATGGTATGAATAAATTGAAATAGTGAAAAGCTCTTGAACTTGGTTTAAATTAATAGTAGAATTAATAAATGTTCTATAGATAGAACAGCCATAGACTTTGACGCAGGCTGGTATGAAAGATAAATCTTTCACAAGGCGGATGAATTCGCTTTGCAAATATTGTGCCTGTGAAATATGAAAATCAGGGATTTTCATGTAGAAAGTTTGCAGGCTATGAGGAAAGGCATGGTTATGGATATGATTAATAAATCACCAATTGGTGTATTTGATTCCGGTGTAGGGGGGCTCACAGTTGTAAAGGAAATCATGAATCAGATACCGGGTGAAAATATTATATATTTTGGAGATACGGCAAGACTTCCCTACGGAAGTAAGTCTAAGAAAACCGTTATCACCTATACCAGACAGATTGTCAGGTTTTTGATGGGTCAGGACGTTAAGGCGATTGTAATTGCCTGCAATACGGCAAGTGCATTTGCTCTGGAGACAGTGAAGGCAGAAATTGATATTCCGATTATCGGCGTGGTAAAGCCCGGTGCAAAGGTCGCGGCAAATACAACCAGAAACGGAAGAATAGGTGTTATTGGTACCGAGGGAACCATCCAAAGCGGGATCTACAGTGAGTTCTTGAGTGAAACCAATCCCAGGGTGAAGGTGTTTGGCAAGGCCTGCCCTCTTTTTGTACCGTTAGTGGAAGAAGGGCTGACGGATGACCCGATTACATCTGAAATGGCCGGAAGATATATAGGAACTCTTCTGGAGGAAAAAATCGATACGCTGGTGCTTGGATGCACACATTACCCTCTGCTTAGAAAAACCATACAGAAGGTTGTGGGTGATGATGTCATATTGGTTAATCCGGCATACGAGACTGCCAAATCTCTGGCAGAGGTACTTACAGACCATGGACTGAGAAATGATTCGGTTCCGAAGCTTGACCACCGGTTCTACGTAAGTGACGGTGCGGAGAAATTCAGATATTTTGCAAATACAATTCTGCCCTGTGAGGTAATGGAGACAAAGGATATCAATATAGAAGAGCTTGGATAAAAGAGTATCGATGGGAGAGCCAGGATAGTAGGGAGCTGTAAAATGACAGGAAGAGTACGTATATTCATAGAAGGAACTCAGCTGGAAGAGGATGAGGCCGGAATTATTACCCGTGCGGAAGGAGAATACTGCTCCGGCAAGGACGGGCATATTCTGAGATATTATGAGCCGGGTAATGACAAAGAGGCGGGGTCTGACAATACCGTCAGAATAGCTCCGGGACGGGTTGAGATGACAAAAAAGGGAGAAAACAGTACCCACATGGTATTTGATTTAAAAAAGGCTACCCATTCTGTCTATGATACACAGTATGGCAGCCTTCAATTTCAGATAGATACGACGTTGATTCATATTGAGGAGAGCACCAATCAGATAATCCTCCAGATGGAGTATACGCTTTCCCATTATGGGAATTCCTACAGCAAAAGTCATATATCAGACAATCGGATTAAGATAATCATAACCGCAATATAAGTATAAGTGCTATTGTTTTTCTGTTACAAAGCCATCTTCATCGAATTCCACATCAAAGGAGATATCCTTCATGAATTTGAAATATGCCTTGCGCTCACTTTCCTTTGTGATAAGGTATGTGTAGGTGTCCTCTCCCATGGCGGGAAGCAGCTGTACATCGACGGTTTTGTCCGGATTCAGATATAATTTTAAAAGCCCGGTTTCTCTTTTTGTAGCATTGAACCAGTAATTACCGAGGCTGTAAGCAATCGGCTTTCCTTTATAAAATTCAATTCCCTGCATTACATGAGGGTGACAGCCGATAACGGCATCTGCCCCTGCGTCAATATACATCTTAGCCAGATTCTTTTGATATTGTACCGGTTCATGGGTACGTTCTACTCCCCAATGGAGATATACGATTACAAAATCGCTGTTTTCCCTTGCTTCTTCTATACAGGTAAGAAATAGTGCGGGGTCATAGGTTCCAATCATTCCCGGACGGCTGTCCGTAGCATACCAATCCATGGCATAGATTACTCTGGAAGCGGCCAGATACGCGATGGTGGTATCCTCTATGGTGTAATAGACAGGAGCCTTTGCCCGGTTCATATTCTCGCCGGCACCTATATAATCGATACCTGCCTCATCAAGGGTGGTAAAGGTATCAAGAAGAGCATCAACACCAAAATCCAGAGCGTGATTATTGGCAAGAGATACGATGTCCACACCCATTTCCTTCAGGATATTCACCCTCTTTGGATGCGCCCGGAAGGTGTATGATTTCTCTGCGATTTCTTTCCCTCTTGTGCTGTATGCGAATTCATTGTTCAGCATAAAGATGTCAGCGTGGTTCATCTCATCCACCAGTTCCTGAGAGATGCAGCCTAAGATTCCTTCATTCATCCTGTCATACCGGGCAACCGGCTTAGAGTCCTCATCAAAATTAACGTCTCCTGCAAATGCCAGTACAATCGGCCCGGCAGGGGAAGCGTCGTCATCTATATCATCAGAAGCATCCGGAGGAATAAGATTATCATTGTCATGGATATCTTCATCGGATGTATTGGGCTTATCGCTATTATCGCTATTCTTATCGGAGGTATCGGTTTTATCGCTGCTGTCACTGCCTGCAGGAGGCGGGACGTCAGAATTATCGGTAGATATCATACCGCCGTCAGCATTGGGGGAGTGGCTGTTATCCTTATTGGCGTTTGTTTTTTCGTCTATATAAGTGATAGCGACCAGAACAATAAGTATAGCAGTCATGACAAGCAATATTTTTGTTAGCTTTCTGTTCCTTCTCTTGCTCATAATCATATTCCTTTCTAAGTATGTGGCCGACAATCCTCTTGTTGTAATCCGCTTATTCGCGGGTTAGGAGCTCCGGGACTTCGCCCCTGAGCTCGCGTTGCACTTATCCATATCAACCAACCCAATTGATTATAACATAAAAATCATGTCACATAAATTGTGCTGATTTTCATGGACTAATCCGCTTATTCGCGAAAAATCCTCTCACCTATTTCGTTGGATTTGACAGGCAAGAGGATTATTATCGTTGGGATAATAGGTTGTTTATTTTTTAAATCTATCTTTTATTTTTCCAAAGAAGCCTTTTTTCTCAGTCTTCGCCTCAAGGCCGCTTCTCAGACCCTTGACATCAGTAATATAAATTCCGCTGATTACAGCCTTTACCTCTTTCTTTACAGGAATGAAGTCGAAAATCTTAGCGTCACACATTAATGACATGACCTTCGGGCCGATTTTAGCTTTTACAATCGGAACCTTAGAACGGCGGAGGTATTTGGGTGTCTGGTCAAGCACCATCTTAGGAAGATTAGCTTCTGAAAGCTTCATCTTCTTTTTATCAATGACAAGAATAGATATTGTCTGGGCCACGGCCTTCATCTGTTCCTCAGATTCAGCCTGCCTTTTTTGCAGCTTTTTACCTAAAAAGTACAGACCCACTATTATTCCGATGGCAACAACTGCTATTATGAGTAGTGTAAGTAATACGGGATGCATGTAATATGTACCTCCTGATTGTGTGTTTATTTGATTCCAATTAGCCGGTATCCGACAAAGCGGGCTAATACAAGGTTCGTATTCGAATATACCCTACGGGACAATACTTCGCGGGTACTGTCCCGATGTTGGGCATCCATTTGGGTTGGGCAACGACTATTGTATCACTAATTAAATAAAAAAGAAATAGAAAAATATAAAATATAAATTGGAATATATTTGAAATTAAATAAATTCGGAATTTTTATCAAGCATTTCCTTTATAATGTCCTGTACATAGGAGCCGAGACGCTTTCGCTGCTCCTTATCCAGCTGGTTGGGATAAATCGGTTTGCCGAATTCTATCATCACCTTAGAAGACTTAATCCATGGAGTATGATTTTCAAAAATTTCATCGGTATTGGTAAGGGCAACGGGAATAATTGCACAGCCCGTCTTTTCTGCAACCTTAAAGCTGCCTTCCTTGAATGGAAGCATCTCCTTACCATGATTTCGGGTACCCTCCGGAGAAATAAAGAAGGAATATCCTGCCTTAATCTGCTCAATTGCCTTGAGAACGGTCTTCATTCCCTGCCTGATATCATCCCTGTCAAGGAACAGGCATTGCAAAAACCGCATCCAGGTTTTCAATATGGGAATCTTTCCGATTTCCTTCTTTGCCATAAAGCCCGTCAGGGTTGGAAGCGAGACATAGGATACCGGAACATCAAAATAACTTCTGTGATTCGAAATATATAGAACGGGTTCATCCACAGGAATATTCTCTCTTCCTGCTACTGTCCGTTTTACTCCGGCGAGAAACAGGATTACATGAAAAGCAGCAACCACAATTCTTTGGGAGCTGGCAACTTGCGCCCTGTGACTGAATTTTCCGATTATAAATTCGATTATAAATAATGGAATACTAATTATAAAAAACAGGAATAAGAATAAAGCAATTAAAATCAGCCTCATGGCTATCCTCCGTACGAAGTTCTTTGTTCACACAACTTAATTATCAGGGGGCGGACTTATAACCGGCGTGATTGGAATGTCGGCAGGAATGCTGGTGGGAACGAGCTCATCAATTGTATCGCCGCTCTCAGGGTTATCCTCCGGGTTCTGACTGTCGGGGTCGGGATAATCAGGGCTCTCATCCTCCGGATTCTCAGGAAAATCATTACCGGATTCATCTTCCGGATTCGTATTTTCCGAATTTTCATCCTCCGGATTGTCCGGGGATTCATCACCTGTTTCCTCATCTTCCGGATTGTCGACGATTTCGTCACCGGTATCTTCGTCCGGGTCGTCTACGTCCGGCAATTCATCAAGAGGAATTTCATCCTCAATATCATCCTCCAGCTCATCCTCCGGAATAGGTGTCGGAGTTACAGGAGGCTTATAGTTAATTAAGCTGGCATATTTTTTTTCAAAATCAAAATCTTCACTTGGCTTATAGTTGTAGTATTCGTCCAGGGTTAAATTGTTGGTATACAGATAATTAGCCAAATCCTTTCCAACATACCGTATATGCCATGGCTCATAAGCATATCCCGTAATATCAGTTTTATCCTGGGGATATCGTATGATAAACCCAAATTCATGGGAATGTCTGGCAAGCCATTTGCCCTCATCACAATTGGCAAAGGAAGTAATCAACCGGCAGCGAACAGATTTTGATGACACGTCCATTACCAATCCGGTCTGATGCTCACTGGTACCGGGAATTGCCGAATATTTCAGAGTGTGGTTTTTTCCCTTATGTATTATGTTATTTAAAAATATTTCTTTTTGACGTCTGTATGACCGGTAGCCAGATATTCCGTATAGCGTATATCCGTCTTGCAAAGCTGCGGCAAATAGTTCTTCTATCGCATCGGCAGCTTCTTTTCGCATGTGATTTCTTTCGCTGTTATCCGGAATATCAAAGAGTATGTTGGGAATTACCAAATCCTCCGGTACATAATCTTTTGGCAGGGAGTGCTCCCTATTCACATAGACAGTAATGCTGTTGGGGTCAAGATCTATCTCTGTGGCAGGAGTCCAGGGAGTTTTAGTGGGTTCATTATCTGACATTTGGTCCCCTTTATTATTGTTATTATTATTATCATATTCATCATCAGAAGGAATATATGTATTATTGTCGGAACTATCCGGTCCTTTAGAATCCTTTCCGATGGCACCTGGCGAGACGGAGGAGGCTTCAACGGTGTTCCTGTCAAAATTGGCGTTGCGGTTGATATCAGAGGAAATGGTATGAAACACCAGATATCCTGTCAAGGACAACATAATTAAGATACATGCTCCGATTATAAAGGGTAGTTTGTTTTTGCTCATAAGATTCCTCCGATTGTAAAACAGGATATACAGACATACCTAAGAAAAGCATTACGCTTTATTACAACGCAAAATGCATTATAGTAAACCGTCTTACTTTCCTGAATTTGTCCTCTTCTATACAGTATAACACAAATCATATAGCTGTTAAATAAAAGATTATGGTAATTTAGTAGGTTGCTGAGTTATAGCTGTCTAACAGCTGGGTCTTTAATTGATATAGCTTATTCGATAAATCCACATAGACATTATGGGGATTGGCAAGTCTTCTGCATTCGTCCCAAAGGGTATTTTGCTCTTTGACGCAGTATTCACGAATGTCCATAACGGACGGAGACGTATATACGCACTTGCCGTTAAGGAATATGGGAACCAATAATTCCCGAAGGATATAACTATCCGGCTGGAGATAGGTTTTCTTCCAGGTTGCAATCGGGTCAAACAGTAAAAGAGGCTTGTCCGAAGTAAAATGTTCATCTTCAAGGGTGATTAAGTCGGCCTTGACCTTGTTGCTGTCTTTTTCATATATCCGGTATATCTTTTTGTTTCCGGGATTTGTGATTTTCCATTGGTTCTCAGACAGCTTCATACGGGGAATAAACTTACCGTCTCTCTTAATGGCAGAGAGCTTGTAGACGCCTCCAAAGGAGGGGCAGTCTCTTGAAGTGATAAGCTTTGTCCCGACTCCCCATGAATCAATCTTTGCATCCTGTGAATTTAATGAATCAATAACATACTCATCCAAATCACTGGAAGCGGTTATAAAGGCTTCGGGGAACCCGGCATCATCCAGCATTTTTCTTGCCATCTTTGAAAGATAGGCTAAATCGCCGCTATCTAACCGTATGCCGTATTTTTCAGGCATTTTGCCGCTTTCGCGAAGCTCCGTAAATACCCGGATAGCATTTGGCACACCGGAACGGAGGGTATCATAAGTATCTACCAGTAAGGTAGTGTTCAAGGGATATAGCTCTGCATACTGGCGAAATGCCGTCAGCTCATCATCAAAGCTCATAATCCAGCTGTGGGCATGGGTACCGAGAGCGGGTAAATCATAAAGCTTGGCGGATAATACATTGCTGGTACCGATGCAGCCGCCGATAACAGCTGCTCTGGAGCCTAAGGTTCCGGCATCCGGTCCCTGTGCTCTTCGCAATCCGAATTCCATAACCGGGGCACCGTTTGCAGCATAGACCACCCGGGAGGCCTTGGTTGCTATCAGGCTCTGGTGGTTAATGATATTAAGCAATGCGGTTTCAATCAGCTGGGCTTCCGTTATGGGAGCGATAACCTTAACGAGAGGTTCCATCGGAAAGACAACGGTACCTTCGGGAATTGCATAGATATCGCCTGTAAAGCGAAATTCTTTCAAATAAGAAAGAAAACCCTCGTCAAATATTTTTAAAGAACGAAGATATTCAATATCATCCTCTTTAAATCGCAGGTTATTAATATAATCAATTACCTGCTCCAGACCGGCGCAGATGGCATACCCGCTGCTGCAGGGGTTGTCCCTGTAGAAAACATCAAAGATTACGATGTCATTGTTCTTATTATTATAATAACCCTGCATCATCGTCAGTTCATAAAAATCTGTCAGGAGTGTTAAATTTTGTTTTGCCATATCGATAACCACCTTTATTTTATTTAATCTATCGTCAATTTTATAACGGATTTTCGAGATATAACATCAAGATATACCAGTTTTTTGCTAAAGTCAAGAAAACTATTGCTGTACAGGCATTGAAAGGTAAAATTATTATATGAAATATTTACGGCACTTGACATTCTGCAAAATTTATACTATTATGAATGAAAATTAAAAAGATAAAGACGATGACGGAGAGAGTAAGCATTCAGTAAAAGTCACAGCGAGCCGGAGATAGTGTAAGTCCGGTATGAGTAGCGGATGTCTGAAAATCACTCCTTAGTTGCAAGACCCAAAGATAAGTCTACGGATTTATTCAGTAAGCCTGGCCGGTTTCCACCGTTATATGGATAGTGTATGATGGCCTTTTGGCAATGTATATGAAACAGGTGGTTAATGATAGCAAAGCTCTCATCCTTTTTCGGATGAGAGCTTTTTTGATATCAAATAAAAATTCATAGCGAAAAATTTATAATTTATTGAAGGAGGATAAAATCCTCCATTGTGAACAGTGAAAAATTTATATTTTATTGAAGGAGGATTGGCATGTACAACAAAGTGTCAACGGATTTAAACTTTGTCGAAAGAGAGAAAAAGGTCTTAGAGTTCTGGAAAGAGAATAAGATTTTTGAGAAGAGCATTGAGGAGAGCAAAGGCAAAAAAAGCTTCACATTCTATGACGGGCCTCCGACTGCCAACGGCAAACCGCATATAGGCCATGTGCTTACCCGTGTGGTTAAAGACATTATCCCCAGATACCGTACGATGAAGGGCTATAATGTGCTTCGTAAGGCAGGATGGGATACCCATGGACTTCCTGTTGAGCTGGAGGTAGAAAAGCTGCTTGGTATCAACGGGAAGGAGCAGATAGAGGAATACGGTCTTGAACCCTTTATTCAAAAATGCAAGGAAAGTGTATGGAAATACAAGGGGATGTGGGAGGATTTCTCCGGTACGGTAGGCTTTTGGGCGGACATGGAGGACCCTTATGTTACCTATGAGAATAATTATATCGAATCCATATGGTGGTCATTAAAAAAGATATGGGATAAGGGACTGTTATACAAAGGCTTTAAGATTGTCCCCTACTGCCCCCGATGTGAGACCCCCTTATCCAGCCATGAGGTTGCACAGGGCTATAAGGATGTAAAGGAAAAATCCTTAATTGCAAAATTCAGACTAAAGGGCAGGGATGACGAGTATATCCTGGCATGGACAACAACGCCGTGGACACTTCCCTCCAATGTGGGACTTTGTGTCAATCCGGATGAGACCTATGTGAAGGTAAGGGTTCAGGTTGATGAGAATGGGAACCTGATAAGCAAAGAAGGCTGTTCTTGCGGACACGACCATCATGACAAGGAGCATAGCCATGAAGCTCCGGCTGCGGCAGGTGTTCAGAAGCTTATTCTGGCGGAGGCGCTTCTTAATATAATCGACGGAGAATATGAGATAAAGGAAAGATTTTCAGGAAAAGAGCTGGAATATACGGAATATGAGCCGCTGTTTGATTATGCAGAGGTGGATAAGAAGGCTTTCTTTGTTACCTGTGACCATTATGTTACGCTGACAGACGGTACCGGTGTCGTTCATATTGCGCCTGCTTTTGGTGAGGATGACTCCAGAATCGGCAGAAACTATGATTTACCTTTTGTTCAGCTTATCGACGGCAAAGGTGAGTTTAAGCCGGAAGCAACGGATATAGCCGGTCTGTTCTGCAAGGATGCAGATAAGCCTATCATGAAAATGCTTCGTGAGAAAGGTTTGCTGTTTAAGGTTCTGAATTTTGAGCATAGCTATCCTTTCTGCTGGCGATGTGATACCCCGCTTATCTATTATGCAAGAGAATCCTGGTTTATCAAAATGACTGCCGTTAAGGACGAAATGATAAAGAACAATGATACGATTAACTGGATGCCGGAAAGCATCGGTCAGGGCCGTTTTGGCGACTGGCTGAAGAACTTGCAGGATTGGGGACTTTCAAGAGACCGCTATTGGGGAACGCCCCTGCCTATATGGGAGTGCGAGGACGGCCACAGACATTGCATCGGCAGCATAGAGGAGCTAAAAGCCCTGTCGGATAATTGTCCGGATGATATTGAGCTTCATCGTCCTTATATCGACGAGGTTACAATAAAATGCCCTGAATGCGGCAAGGTAATGACCCGGGTGAAGCCGGTTATTGACTGCTGGTATGATTCCGGCTCCATGCCATTTGCACAGTGGCACTATCCTTTCGAGAATAAAGAAGTATTTGAAGAAAGGTTCCCGGCTGATTTTATCAGTGAGGCTGTGGACCAGACAAGAGGATGGTTTTATTCCCTCCTTGCGATATCCACTTTGATTTTTGACACATCTTCCTTTAAGAACTGTATCGTGCTGGGTCATGTACAGGATGAGAACGGTCAGAAGATGTCCAAATCAAAGGGCAATGCCGTAGACCCTTTTGAGGCATTGGCACAGCATGGGGCGGATGCCATTCGCTGGTATTTTTCGATAAATTCGGCTCTGTGGCTGCCTAACCGGG
>JAEZXP010000133.1 GCA_023419655.1 Bacillota bacterium
GCATAGGTCAGGATAACCGTTTTGATTCCCGTCGCATTTAATGCATCGATTTCATCCCGGACATCCTGCTGCGTGGGAACCCTCTGCGATGCATAAACGCCGTCTACAAAGGCACCCGGGTCTATAAATGCCGTCGTTACCAACGGAACCGCGCGGTTTGTTGATGATGTTTCAATTACAGTCATGGTATCGCTAAGCTGTGCAATGGTATTTCCGGATTTTGAAACAATAGCGTTTACCGTATATACCCCGCTTAACGCAGATGTATCCACGAACACATTAAATAATTCATTCGATTGTGCACCAACATGTTTCGTTATCGGTGTAAGATTTTGTGTCACGCCATTTTGTGTGAGGCTAAGATTGACCGTGTAATTACCGGCGGTGTTATCATTATAAACACCCACTCTTATTTCCGCCTTGATTTTGTTTGAAATCGGTCCATTCGGAACTAAAGTCATTGAAGCTGTACTTGATGTATTCATTGCAGTCACAGGTGCAGGAAATACCAGCAATACAACTGACAGAATTATCGCTGCCGCTTTTTTCATAATATAGACAACCTCCTTTAGTTTTTTATCATCTATTCTTTCGTGTTTTCCCTGACCAGCCACATCATTCCTCATAAATTATACAGTTCATCATATTTTTTTCATGATTGCTCTTTCAGTTTTTCTTTTAAGCTGAATATCTTTCTGACAGGCTCTATTTTGTCTTTTCCCGTGTAATTAACATTGCTTACAAAGAAATCATCCATTTTCTTCTGCCATTTTTTATTGGTTTCATTCCTTGAGAGATTTTCGATGAACAAATCAAAGCTCTCACAGGCATACGTAATAATGCACTGCGTTCCATTTAAAAATATCTCAAGGTTTTCTGCTCCGGATTCTCTTAACGCCCATAATTGCTCTTGCCAGCAATTATCATGTACTTCTATATATTCCTCAATCTTTTCCGGATTTAATTCATATACCGCACAATAGTTATTCATATGTTCCTCCGGTAATTTCCACCTTATTTTCTAACCGTATGACAATGCAGTCATTTGCATAGGTGCGTTCGGGTAGTATTACCAGTGTATGAACAACTTTGTTTTCACAGGGAAAGGGCGCGCCGTGCCATACACCCGCCTTTAAAATTACAGCCGTACCTCTGGGAACCCGAAAAGCTCTCAGTCTTTCTGCCGGAACATCTGCCGGTGTTGCAGCACCGACAAATACGATGACATCCCCGTCAAGCGGGACGGTAACCTCTTCGGTATAAGAATGGGCCTCCGCTTCATCAATGACAAGCTCCCGCGGTGTTAATTTACAGCAGGATAAGGAAGCCGCTTTTCCTCCAAGGTTACAATCCTGCATGTCCCTGTAAAACGCAACCGGAATATTCCCTATGGCCTCTCCCTCCGGTTCGATAAGATTTACATAAGAGCCAAAGGGCAAAAACTCCTTTAAGCTTAATTCCTCAACTTTAATCATCATTCCTATCCTCCTTAGACAATTGTTTCATTCCAATATTCAAAGATATCCTTGATAAGCTTCTCACCATGCATGATGCTGGCATCCTTTGCAGACTGGCAGAACCATTCATCACTATCCTTCTGCCTGTCTATATCCACTGCCTGGGGACAGGCGGCCCATAATAGCGAGGTTTCATTAAATCCTGCATGGTCCAGAGGCATTTCTTCTCCGGGAACTCTTCTCATGACCGGCATAACCTTAAACCAGTTCCACGGATTATCATTGCTTTCTAAGGTGTCTGCAAAATCATTATTTTCCGGCTTGCCCCACCATCCGATTCCTCTGGTATCCTCTAAATATTCAAAAAGCAGTTTTTTTGCCGCTTTTAAGCATGCCAGCTCGGTGGGATTCGGCGCTTCTGACTGATGGATAATCAGCAGATAAAAGTTCCTCCATCCGCCGTATAAAAGGGATTTTAAAATATTGTATACATATTGCTCAAACACATCACAATCTACATGGATAGAGTTCTTTTCCGGCCCTGCCACACAGTAGGAGGATGGTCCATACCAAATCGGCGGTGCCAGTACGATATCTTTTTGCTGCTCAAATCTCTGCAAAAGATGATACGGAATAAGCACATCGCAGCCTAAAGCGCAGTGCCCGGCATGGTATTCCAGAACACCGACCGGTATACACAGCGGCCATCCTTCTTTTTTTGCCTTTTCTAATTCCTTTGGAAAACCGAATTCTAATCTCATAAAAATCCTCTCCTTACCGCATATTTATTTGCAATTTCAAATTAACTATATTATACTTAGAATTAACAAAGCTCATAAAGGTGATTGTATGGCATATACTCATTACTATTTTGAATCAGATGAATCAAAATATGATACTTTTATAAAGAATCGTCCCCGTATTCTTTATACGGGTCTTGTAAAGGATGTCAAGAATTGGTATAGCGAGTCCAACAGTCATACCTTTTATGAACTTTTATTTTTTTATAAGGGCAGCGGCTCTATCTTTACCGATGGAAAAGAACATCATGTAAACCCCGGTAATTTGGTTATCTATCATCCCGGCGTTGTTCACCGGGAGCAGGCAAGTGCCGACAATCCTTTTCATTTTGCTTTCTTGGCTTTTGAAGTTACCCAAGCATTGGAGGATTGTTTTCGTTTTTTACCCTCTAAGGAGAACGGTCCGGTCATCAATTCCGGAGAATACCGTTACCAGTTGGAAGATACCTTTTCTCAGCTTTTAAATGAAGCGCAAAGTCACATTGATGGGTACGAAGTAATGTGCGAAAGCTTCCTTTCCTCAATTATTATACAAATCTCAAGAATCGATGCGGCGAATAAGGCAAATCCCATTGATTCAAATGAATCTCTGAAGGTTAAAAACTTTATTGATAATAACTTTACAAAAGACCTCACCTTGGATGCTCTTTCAGAAATTGTATATGTCAGTAAGCATCATTTGGCGCATATGTTTAAAAACGAAATCGGAGTACCGCCAATCACATACCTTATCAATAAAAGGATGGATGAGGCCAAGCGTCTGCTGACAGAAACCGATATGGGCATTTCCGAAATAAGCAGCATTATCGGTTATGACAATCAAAACTATTTCAGCCAGCTGTTCAAGAAAATTGTCGGCGAGTCACCGCTGCACTTCCGGCAGCATAATAGAAAGTAGCTCAAAGCTCTATTAATAGCAATATCAATAGAGCTTTGTTTTTTCTTCTATGCGTTAATAATGTTGTCGACAGCTTGTTGTTTTGCCAGGCATTCAACAATCCAGGAAAGCAGCCACGCTACATTATCTCCCGGTATGGGATTGGTATGGCCTGTTACTTCGATATATCCCGCCTCCGGCAAATTATCACCTGTATTGTCCATCAAGAACTTCCAGGCTCCCGCTAATAGCGGCTTAAAATATTCCTCATCCTCAAGCGACAATGCATCCCGTTCATCAAGCTTTAAAATTCCCATCATTGCTGCCGCAGTTAATCCCAGCCATTTGTCGTCCTTCCCTGTCATACCGACGGAGCCGTCTTCAAAATAGCAATTCTCAAAAATCCATTTTATAGAGGACAAGCACTTTTCCCTGATATTTTTCGTAAGCTCACCCGGTTCGATATAGCAGGACGCATCCAACAGGAATTCTGCAACGCCATAAGCAGAGTACACCCATCCGGCTTCATTGGCTGCCGTATCCGACATATGCTCAAAGTTTTTATCCGGCCATGGCCCAAGAGACCATGTTCCCAGCGCAGGATTCCATATACCGTCCTGGGTATTTTCTTTTTGGTCCGTCATAAAGTACCCTGCCAATTGCTTGATATCGTACAATAATTCCTCGTCGCCTAAAAGCTCATAGGCCCGGACCAGTCCACGTCCTACATGGCATAAATCATCGGAAAAGCCAACATCCGTTGCCAGTTCAATGCCCTTTGTTCCCGGTAAATATCCGCATCTGAAATACGAACCCAGGGTTTCATCCTTTAGCTGGCGAAGCCAGTTTGCGATGAGCGTAGTATACACCTTCATCTCAATGGACTTTAGAGGATTGTACTTTGCATACAGTGCTGCTGCTTCAAGTGCCATGCCGAATTTATATGCAATTTTCTCCGTTGTAATCAAATCACATATTAATTTAATATAAAATAGCATGTACTTATCCGCTGCCAGCTTATATCTTTCTTCCTTTGTCAAATCATAGAATTTGTACAATGCCCTTCCCATGAACGGTACTTCCATATATCGAAAGAGCGGTTTATAGTGCTCTGCAAAATAGGGGCATTTCTCTTTTAATATGATACCTCCTTCACCCTGCCATTCGACAAACTCGTCACAGATTGAGCGCATGGCATCCATAGGCATTCTGTTCATATGCTTTCTCCTCACTTTCAGTCCATTAAATTTCGACATATTTTACATTAATATAGTCTGCATATAATTTTAATTCTTCCGTATAGTCACCGTAGACAAGGCAGATATGATGTGCCACTCCCTCGTTTAAGATTCTCTGGATATAGTCCGTAACCTCATATTTGTCATGCTTAAAGTAAAACTGAGGCGCATAGGAGGGGCATTGATGAAGCTCCATGCATTCACCGGATGAGATAAGTATCTTCCATCCATTTTCCTCATTGATGATGCTTGCCAACGTAACCTTGCCGGGCTTGGAACAGTATTCGATAGAAAGACCGTTTCCTGTGAAATCCCACTTTTCCGGCGACGGTGTCCACCGGCATTTTGACATGTCAGCCGCATGAATGACCGGGTCAACGACACCATGGTGCGTCAAAAGCATTGTATCCGATTTCTTGTCAAAGGCCGTCCACTCCAGAAATACCGGAAGCTTTCCGCTGATATAATTCAGAATATATTTCATAACCAGATTCGCCAGGTCTCCCTCATGGGTCGTCATGCAGTTCATTTTTTCAGCACAATAGAAGGAAAAATCTGCGGACGCTCTTGTGCTTACCTCCACATGATGCTGGCCCAGTAATGTTAACGCATCAATTCCAAATCTCTGAATCAGCTTCTGTACGGCGATTCCTACACCTACGGATTTTTTCATGTCTTCATGGGTCACAATCTCCATGGGAGCCGGAATATCCTCTTTCAGAACAGATATAAAGTCTTCAATTTCCTTATCCTCAACCTTTTCCCATATTTTAAGCAGATGGGAAACATCCAGGTAAAGCACATTCGGCCCAAACACACCTTTTATCTTCGTCTTATCAATCTCGATATCATACATTCCCCTAAAGGTGTGTCCAAGCAGTCCTATATCCATCTTTTTAAGCCTGCGGATTAAATCTATGATGGTGAGATGTCTGCCAATATGAACAAAGCTATTGTCATCCTCCAGTGAGCCTACGACAGCCTTATACGGACGGTTCATCTTCTTAAAGGCTCCTACCAGCTGGGCATTTCCGACGAGTCCTTCGAAGCGGATAACATCCTTATTGCTCATGGTGCTCCAAAGGTTCTCCGTTGCCTGGCTTGCATAGATAATAACAGGAATCTGCGGCAAATGCTCCAGTGCTTCAATCGGAATAAAATCGGTCAGATATGTAGTCTCGTCAATGATAACGACATCTACACCAGCAGCGGCAAACATTTCCCCTGCATCATAGGCTTTATCCAACGTATCCACCACGTCATCCGGCGAGGTAATATCATACTTATCTCCAAACCGCTCCTTCATGATGGAGACAAACTTCTTCGCATCTCCCTTGATTTTTTGCTCCATATCGGTCTCCGGAAACATCGGCCACCATTCAAACCAGGCAAGCGGAAGCAGACCTACCCTTAATTTTCTCTCTTTTTGTTTTCTGTCCCTTGATATGATATCACCAACTGCTTCCTCTGTTGAAATTTCAAAAGACTTAATTTTATTCTCTGCCATAATAACCTCCATCATCACTTTACTGTAATAAATTTCATGCCTGCGATTTTTGCAAGATATTGAATTTCGGGAACAAAATGTGTATACGCAACATTTAGATGATGACCCACACCTAACCTGCACACCTCTTCCAAAAATGCCTTTACAGGCTTATTAACCCTCACGGTCAACTGATTCAGCCTGCAGGGTCTGGCTTCTTTTTCGAGCGCTTCGCCTTCCGCCGCAAATATATACCACCCATCTTCTCTGTAAATCATACTAAGCATCGTGACCTTGCCGGACTTACCCGCCGCCTCGAATACCACTGCGTCGCCCTCGACCCCGCCGAAAGGCTCTGCGGAGGGAGAAAGCACCCGATTGTTCAGTATTGCAGGGTCTGCCTTCCCATTATGCTGAAAAAATATTGCATTTTCTTCCTCATCAAACATTGTCCAGTCAACGAACATCGGACTTTGCCCTGAAAAGGCACGGGCAATAAATGCACTGATACAGTTTGGCATATCACCCTCCACTCCGGTTGCTATGCCGTATCTGTTCTCCAGATAGGACAGGGCAAACTCGGACACGGTCTTGCTGACAATGCTTAAAAACTCATAATCATGAACACATAATGCTTTCAAATCCTTTTGTACGACAATATTCTCCAATGCCTTATAAAGCTTAACCGTTTTAACAAAATCATCCTCTTTAATCCGGCTGTAATCGCATTCCTTCTTCACCTCATCCATAAAGCCGGTAACCTGTTCATCCGTTATGGAGGATAGCTGTTCTTCAACCTCAGAAAGTGTAATGCAGTCAACCTTGGGGCCTAATATTGATACCGACGCATCATCTACACAGATATCCAGCATACCCGGATAAGCATATCCGATTCTTCCGATTTTCAAGTTCTTTATTCCGGTATACGCCCGTGCCGCTTTTGCATACCGTTCCAGCCTATTAAAAATATCCGTATCATCCATATGGCCGATGAAGGTTTCGTAATAAATATTCTTTCTTGCCATAACCCCGCCAAGCTCCATAACACTTGTTATCGCCGTACTATCCATATACCTTGCATAATCCATATCCGGCGGTATGGATTTATCTCTTTGCGTTACGAGAAAGGCTATCGGCAGCTCTTTTAGCTGCTCAATTACAACGGACGGAATGGCGGATGCCACATATCCGTTTTCCCATATTACCAATAAATCGAACTCTTTATCTTTGATTTTACCGATTGCCGCCTTTGCTTCGTCCTCATTCCCGATTAAGTCACAGTTTATTATGTCAAATCTTTCCTCAAGCTTTGTTTTAACTGTCTCCATAAGCTCTGTTGTTTGCTTTTCAAGTTGCGGATAAAGCTGCCAAAAGAGTTTCATCGTAACGGGAAGAAAACACACAACAGGTTTATTTCCCATAGTATCCTCCTATTCCATGATTTCAATGATTTCTCTTCGATAATCTGATAAAGATTGTGCACCGTCTTTCCTGATAACGAATCCATCCTCAATACGAATGCCTACTCTTTCTTTATCGTTTCCAAGATAGACACAGGTACAGAAGGTCATGTTTTCTTCCAAAGGATAATCCGACGTGGATTCAATCCACGGATATTCCCCTTCCATAAGCCCTGTTCCGTGACATGGACCATAAAGAATATGATCATCAAAACCAAGTTCTTTTAACGTATTAAAGTGAACCTCATGTATTTCCTTCGCATTGATACCTGCCCGGGCTGTATTCAGAATCGCTTTCTGCGCTGCCAGCCCGGCATTTATAAGGGCTTTCTGTTCATCCGATGCCTTCCCCATTACAACCGGCCTTCCCATGGTAGAGGCATAGCCTTCGTATCTGGCGGCGACTTGAATCTGAATGATATCTCCTTTTTCAATCACCTTATTTCTGCACCGGCTGATTGCCTGGTTTGAATCTTTTCCTGTCAGTATCCAGAAGGGATAGGCTTCCCCTTCTCCTCCCTGCTCAAAAATCGCAGCCATCGCGATTCCTTTTAACTGGTTTTCCGTCATTCCGACTTTTACGGATTCCAGTACCTTTTTCATGGCGTATTCCGTAATCCGGTACGCTTCCTTCATACAGGCAATTTCCTCATCGGACTTTATTGCCCTTATCTTAGAAACCAGCATATCCGCTTTTATAATTTCAATTTCACCCATTCTCTTTAGGGCATTTTCCAGCTGCTCATAGATTACATGGGTAATCAGACTGCTGCCTGCGATTCCTATGTTCCTTGGTGCCCTTCCATTCATTGCCTCTTTAATTACGGATTCAAACGTATCAAGCGCTGCTCCGGGATATTCAGGCTCAGAAGATTCCCTAAACACCAGTAGCTTTCGGATGGCAGTAATTTTTGAGACACTGGATGCATAGGTAAAGCTTTCCGGCCCAATCAGCAGAATCGGCTCTCCTTCCTGCGGTATCAATACCCCGGCCGTTTCAAATGACGGCCAGTAGTTGCAATAATAGCGGACAAACTGCGGCTCTGCTTCATTCCCGTAGGTGAGCACCAAATCAAGCCCTTGTTTCTTCATCATTTCCTGTGTGTCAATAATCCTTTTCGTAAATCCTAAATCTGAAATCTTAGGCTTCATAACACTAACCTCCTATTACTTGTTTTGCGTTACCCTTTCACTGCTCCAAGCATGCCTCCCTTAATAAAATAATTCTGGGCAATCGGGTAAATCACCAT
>JAEZXP010000151.1 GCA_023419655.1 Bacillota bacterium
CTTTCAGACCCTGGCGACGGCCGCAGAAAGCAGCGACAGACTAAGGGTAGTTGGATTAAAGGAGGGGATGTATACCATAAGTACAAGGCCGCAGAGACTTTATATCGAACGGTTTGGAGGCCTGACAAAGCACATTCTTCCGGTGGAGCTTAATCCCGACGGTGTCGTTCTAAGGGTAGCCAACCGGCATTACAGCCTGAGGGACTGTGTGGAGACATATACCTGCTCCTCGGAAGCACTTCATTCAGGAATCCCGCTATGTGAACAGTTTATAGGCACCGGGTATCATGAGAAGGTACGAATGCTTGGAGATTTTGGCTCGAATATGTATATTACGGAGAAGAAAAGGGGGAAGCAGAGATGAAATCAAAGAAAAATTATAATCGTTATACCTTCGGCCTCGGCACCGTAGGAAGAGATATGCTTTATACCATGGTCAGCATGTACCTTATGTTTTTTCTTACGGACATTCTTGATTTGCCGGATTCTACGATGTGGTGGATGACAGGAGCAATGACAATTCTTCGTGTGTTTGATGCTGTGAATGACCCGATTATGGGGGTTTTGGTAGATAATACCCGCAGCCGGTTTGGCAAGTTCAAGCCGTGGATAGTCATCGGAGGATTTATAGGCGGTATTCTTACAGTTCTGTTGTTTTATGATTTTGGCCTTCGGGGAGCAGAGTATGTCATACTCTTTGTTATTCTCTATCTCCTTTGGGATTTGACCTATGGGGCGAATGATATCGCTTATTGGTCTATGCTTCCTTCCCTAACCCTTGACCAAAAGGAACGGGAGAAAACCGGCTCCTTTGCCAGAATATGTGCAAATATTGGATTGTTTGCGGTGGTAGTAGGAATACTTCCTGTTACGAACTCATTGGGGGGAGACACCCGGGCATGGCTGATTACTGTTATTGCAATCGTTCTGCTTACATGGGCATTCCTATGCTTTACTGTCTTTGGTGTTAAGGAAGATAAGAGTATTCATGTTAAGCAGGAGTCAACTTCCTTAAAGGAGATGTTTCGTGTTCTTTTTAAGAATGACCAGCTCTTAATTACGGCGATTTCAATGGGATTATTTATGATTGGGTATGTTACAACAACCAGTTTCGGACTTTATTATTTTAAGTATGCTTTTAAAAATGAAGATATGTATTCGATATTTGCTGCAATTTTAGGAGTATCCCAGTTGGCGGCATTATCTGTATTTCCTTTGTTTTCAAAGAAGCACAGCCGTAAAACCCTGTATGCATTTTCCACGGTTTTGGTGGTTGTAGGATATCTGATTTTCTTCTTTGCGCCAATGAATATGCTTTACATCGGTACAGCCGGGATTCTTCTTTTTGTCGGTGAAGCCTTTATTCAATTGCTGATGCTGATGTTTTTAACGGATACGGTAGAGTACGGTCAGTGGAAGCTGGGGCAGCGTAACGAAAGTATAACTTTTTCCGTTCAGCCATTTATCAATAAAATCGGCGGTGCAATCGGTAACGGGATTGTCGGTGTAACGTTGATTCTTTCAGGAATCAATGAAGCGAAAACACCGGATGATGTAACAGAATCAGGATTGTTGATGATGAAGCTGTCCATGCTGATATTACCTCTGATTATTATTGTAATCGGCTACATCATCTACCGTAAGAAATTCAAGATTGACAAGGAGATGTTTGATAGGATAATCGCTGATTTAGAAGAACGCGGTGAGATAACGAAATGAATAGTGTGAATAAGGGTGTATGGAGCGACGAACCGATTAACCGCTATAGAAAAGAGTATAGCCCCGTCAATATAATGGAGGATATAAAATGAAACAGGACAATTCAACAATATCCTGGAATCAGCTTGGTCAGGAATGGATTGAATTAGCACAGGGTGAAAGCAGAATGTGTTTTATTATGCCATATATGCTGGAGTTATTAGGAGATGTTCGGGGCAAGAAGATATTGGACTTGGGTTGTGGAGAAGGCGGATATGCACGTGAATTAGCTAAAAGAAATGCAGAGGTGGTGGCGGTGGACTGCTCTGAATATGCTATTGGATATGCCGAAGAACAATCGAAAGCCACCGGACTTTCAATACAACATTTTATTCGCAATAGTAATGATTTATATGGAATAGAGGATGGTACCTTTGATATTGTCCTTTGCTCGATGATGTTAATGGACTGTGAAGACTTGAAAGGTACTATCAGGGAGACCGCCCGGGTGCTTAAACCATCGGGGAGGATGTTTGCAAGTATTCTTCATCCGTGTTTTAATGGAAATCACAGTGAGGGGATTGGACGGCAGGGAGAAGGTATTAACCGGGAAGTGGTGGTAAAAAATTATTTTTCTCCGTCTTTTTGGGAAGCACCCTTGCCAAAGGGAGAGACTTCGGTTATATGGAGACACAGAACACTCGAAGAATATGTTAAAGCCTTTGTACAAAATGGACTAACAATAGCAGACTTAAATGAACCCCGGTCAACGAAAGAACAGGCAGAAATATCAACGGCAATTGCCTGGCTGCAAAAGATACCGTTATTTTTATTCTGGGAATTGGTTAAGTAAATTATAGAAGTAATTATACGGGAGGAAGTAGATGGATGATTTAATTATTATACGGGCCGGCATGGATTATGTGGAATCCTATGGCAGAACCGTTGACACGGTAGCGAAAGAGAGAAGGTTTCTGGCTTCAACAGAAGGATTTCCAATAGAAAGCACAAGAAGATTGGTTGAGATGATTGAAGAACATAATTTGGCTCAATTTTATGCCATAAAAGACGAAATTGTAATCGGATGGTGTGACATTCTTCCAAAACATTTTGAAGGATTGGGGCATGTAGGAAATCTGGGAATGGGACTATTACCGGAGTACCGGGGAAAGGGATTAGGAAGCCGTCTGCTTACCAGAACAATGGAACATGCCCGGTTTGAAAATGGAATTGAGAAGGTGGAACTGGAAGTGTTTGAAAAGAACACGAATGCAATCCGGCTATATCGTAAATATGGATTTGCACAAGAGGGAATAAGAGAGAAATCAAGAAAACTGGATGGGGAATATGATAATATCATCTTAATGGCAAAATTTTTGTAAATAGTCAAGGATTACTCTCAATTCTAATAAGATTGAATATATATAAATTTTAAAGGAGAGATAGATTGTGTTATATGCGGATGACTTTAGAAGGATTGCCCGTGACGGGCTGTACGGCAGGTGGGGGACCGCTGTCGGAACGGGCTTTGTAGCGAATCTGTTTGGAGCTTCATATTTCTCCAATAGAACTATTATTGAACGTGTATTTACAAGAAGTGATGAGAATCCATCAATAAGAATAACGATTGGTAATATCGGAACAATAACCCGCTCACCGATTTTGGGAATAATTATTCTGGTTTTAGTATGGGGCATTGTGTGCATGATTGTGGGAGGAGCGGTTTCATTAGGCTATGCGAAGTTTAATCTGAATATGGTGGCTAAGGATAGAAAAGATATTTACTATTCAGATTTATTCAGCCAGTTTCATAGAATCGGAGCAGGATTTTGCATGCGGTTTCTCATTAATCTGTATATTTTTTTATGGACACTGTTATTTATTATTCCGGGTATTATTGCTTCATATAGCTATAGCATGACTCATTATATCATGGTTGAGAATCCGGAGTATGGAGTAAATGAAGCGATTGCAGCTTCGAAAGAAATGATGAGAGGCAATAGATGGAGATTGTTTTGCCTGCGCTTTAGCTTCATAGGCTGGAGCATTCTATGTATTTTTACTTTAGGGATAGGGTATCTGTGGTTAAATCCATATATGGAAGCGGCCAATGCGGCATTCTACAAGGAGATATCCGGATGGAATCAAAAATGAAGAAAAGGATGCGGATTACGTTTAATTAAATAGCCATTCTATCAATGGCAGTAGCTTTATCCGGCTGTGGTAAATCGGATAAAACGAAGCTGGAATTATATGTTCTCAGG
>JAEZXP010000119.1 GCA_023419655.1 Bacillota bacterium
CTGATAACAGGATTAGGCGGAGCATTAAGAGATTCCAGTCCCGTAATCGCACTGGTATTCCAGAACAGACTTCCTGATGCGGGAAAGGGAGATGCCCAGGAGAGCAATCATGAACAGCTGTTTAGCAGCATCTGTAAGAAATATATCCCTGTAAGGGACGTTTCAACAATACAGTGGGCAATGCGGGAAGCCTACAGAGTGGCAAAGACAGGCAGGCCAGGTCCTGTGGTAGTGGATTTGTACCGTGATGTTATCGAGAATCAGCGGGCCCAGTACCACTATGTACATCCTGATAACTACTGTATAATGCCTGACAGCGTTGCAAGTGATGATTCCATTGCCAAAGCAGCCTCCGTCATTAAATCGTATAAAAGAATCTGTCTCTGGATAGGAAACGGTGTAAAGATTGCAAAAGCAGCCGAAGAGGTAAAGGAGCTGTCAGAGATACTGAGTGCACCCATCGTATGCACCTATAATTCCATCGGAACCATCGAAGGAGAATACGTCAATCTCGTAGGCCCCCGGTCCAGACATGGAAGCAGGGTGGCAAAGGCAGCACTGGAAGAGGCGGACTGCGTAGTGGTAATCGGCTCCTCCCTGACAGCCATAAGCACGAACAAGTGGGACATCAAGGTAAAGAATGTCGTGCAGTTTGATATCATTCCTGAAAGCATCGGCAGACACTACCCGGTGGCAGCCGGAGTCGTAGGGGATGCCAGGGCTTCCCTAAAGAAGCTGATAGAAGCTTTGAACAAAGACGAATACAAGGGTGATACAGACTATCGCAATTACATCTTTGCGAAAAAAGCAGAATGGAAGAAAGAACTGTTACAAGGGTCGATTACGGACGTGAATGCAAGCCCGGCAGCACCCCTTGCACTGTTTATGGAATTAGAGAAGCTGCTAAAGGAAGACGGGGCCTTTGTAGTTGATGCAGGAAACCCGGGAGCATGGACCCATGTAACGAACTTCCCGAAAGGAACCACCTATATGAAGCCTGTAAACTTCGGAAATATGGGCTTTGCACTGGGAGCAGCAATCGGCTGCAAGGAAGCATGTCCTGAGAAGGAGGTTATTGCCCTGCTGGGAGACGGTTCCTTAGGTATGACTTTGGGAGACCTGGAGACAATTGGCAGAGAAAAGCTGCCGATAATCGTGCTATTATTAAATGACGACGCATACGGCAATATCCGTCAGGAGGAGCTGTATAAGCTGGGAGAAGGCAGGTATACAGGCGTAGACTTCACAGAGGTGGATTATCTGGAAGTAGCCAGAAGCCTTGGACTTGAAGGAACGATAGTAAGGAAGGCCAGTGAGCTGAAAGATGCCTTTGATAAGGCGAGGGCTGACAATAAGCCTCATATGATTGAGGTCAAGCTGGACGGAAGCTTCACGGTATGGCCCGAAGTGATGTAAATATCTGCAAATATGATACAATATGAAGACAAAAACAGTAAAAACAATATAAAATAAAAATACAATTGACAAACTTAAATATATAAGGTATTATAATTGTATCAAAATGTACCAAGAAAAAAGGCATGTAGATTAAAAACATATAAGATATTAACAACTGCCTGCTATTCCATTATAGCTATAATATTTTCAAAGTGAATAGATTATTTACATAGTAAAGGTATTGGAAGAAAACAAAAAAGGTGGAACCCAAAATGATACAAAGAAGTCCAATATTAGAGGTGAAAAACATATGTAAGAGCTTTCCGGGTGTAAAAGCTTTGGATAATGTGTCACTTGAGGTATATCCCGGTGAGTGCCTTGCTCTGATTGGAGAGAACGGAGCAGGCAAGTCAACGCTTATGAAGATTTTATCGGGAGCATATGAGAAGGATTCGGGTGAGATTTATTTTCAGGGTGAGCTGTTAAATATTAAAAATCCGGCAGAAGCGTCTCAAAAAGGGATTGGAATCATATACCAGGAGCTTTCTCTGGTCCGCCAGTTTACGGCTGTGGAGAACTTATTCTTAGGAAGATGGAAAAAGGACAAAGCGAATACCGTTGACTGGAAAGGCATGAAACGGGAAGTGAAAGAGTTCTATAACAGTATTCATTTGGAATTTGATTTGGATGTGCCTGTCAGGGAGCTCAGTATCGCTCAAAATCAATTAATCGAAATAACCCGGGCTGTCTTTCTGAATTCAAAGGTTATTATCATGGACGAGCCGAGCAGCTCGCTTACTAAGAATGAAGTAAAGATACTGTTCAGACTTATCCGGGATTTGAAGGCCAAAGGAGTTGCGGTTATATATATCAGCCATAAGCTGGAGGAATTATTCGAGATAGGTGACAGGATTCATGTAATGAAAGACGGCTGTAATGCCGGAGAGTTTAAGATGGATGAGGTCGACAGGGATATATTGGTACGGGCAATGGTCGGCAGGGACCTGGAGAAATATTATCCGGAGAAAACCCATACCCCCAGCGACAAAGTCGTGATGGAAGTAAAGAATATCAACTGGAGAGACAGGGTTAAGGATGTCAGCTTTAAGGTACATGCCGGAGAGATTCTTGGATTTTCAGGACTGGTTGGCTCAGGAAGAACAGAGACAATGCGCGCAATATTTAAAGCCGAAACCGATGCGAAGGGACAGGTTTTTATCGATGGAGAAGAGGTTAAGATTAAAAGCCCCGCCGATGCCATTAAAGCCGGAATTGCTTTTGTTACAGAGGACCGGCGGTATCAGGGACTGGTACTTCCGCTTAATATTGCAAATAATATAACATTATCAAACATGAAGAGCTTCGCTAATAAATTGGGTGTACTGCGTTTGAAAAAAGAGAGTGAGATTGCGGAGAAGTATAAAAAAAGCTTGAATATCCGTACTCCGAATATAAAAAAGAAGGTCAGTGAATTATCCGGTGGTAATCAACAGAAGGTAGTAATCGCAAAATGGATGAATACGGATGTACGTGTCATTATATTCGATGAGCCCACCAGAGGAATCGATGTTGGTGCGAAGGCGGAGATATATCAGCTAATGAGCGATCTTGCGGCAGAAGGGGCAGCTATTATCATGATTTCATCAGAACTTCCTGAAATATTAGGAGTGAGCGACAGGGTCATTGTTATGTATGACGGAATGATTAAAGGTGAATTCAATATAGATGAAGCGAATGAAGAAAAAATAATGGCAGCTGCTATAGGAGGTTCGAATTGATGGAAAAAGATAATTTATCAACAAAGTCTAAGTTTTTTACGGTAGAAAACATTCGAAACATGTATAAGAATTTTGGAATATATCTGGTTTTAATCGTTTTGGTTATTGTTACGGGACTTTTAAATCCAATATTCCTTCAAGTGGGAAATATTAAGAATGTACTGCGTCAGGTATCGATTAACGGAATTATTTCAATCGGAATGACATTTGTCATTATAAGCGGTGGTATTGACCTTTCTGTAGGAGCTGTTGTTGGTGCCACCGGTATGACAACCATGATTTTGATGCCTAAAATCGGTATGATACCTGCAATTATAGTAGGTCTGTTATTGGGCTGTATCGTGGGAATGCTTAATGGTACCAGCGTATACAAGGGGATGCCGGCTTTTATAATGACATTGGCCATGCAAATGACAGTGAAGGGTTTTGCCTATGTTATATCCAACGGACAGCCCTATCCGGCAACCAATCAGGCATACAGCTTTATCGGACAGGGAACAATCGGACCCGTTCCGATGCCTATCGTCGTATTTCTGGGATTGGCCGCACTGGCACACTTTATACTTAGAAAGACATCATTTGGGCGGTCTGTATACGCATTGGGCGGAAATACGGAGGCTGCGAGACTTTCAGGTATTAATATTGCAAGAATTCGTGTATTGGTGTTTATGATTGCGGGATTGATGGCATCTGTAGCTTCCATCGTTTTAACATCACGGCTCTTTTCCTGTGACCCATTGGTTGGTGATAACTATCATTCGGATGCTATTGCAGCTACGGTTATTGGCGGAACCAGCATGTCCGGTGGTGAGGGAAGCGTTCTCAAGACCATCGTCGGCGTTTTGATTATTGGCATTATCTCCAATATTCTGAACCTGATGCATGTAAGCTCTTACGCACAGATGATTGCCAAAGGCTTGATTATATTTGGTGCAGTAGCAATTGATACATGGAAAAAGCGCTAGCACTTATTATAATTATAACAATTAAAAACAGGAGGAAAGGTAGATTATGAAAATGATTAAAAAGAGTATCGCTTTATTAATGGCTCTTATCCTGGTATTTGCTTTTACAGGATGCAAAAAGGATGATGGAAAGAGTACAACAGGAGATAACAAGACCCCCGTAACAGATAATAAAAAAGATGATGAAGAAAAGCAAATCGTAGTAGGCTTTGCACAGTCCCGTATGAATCATCCTTACCGTGTTGCAGCTGTTGAAGAGTTTCAGCAGGCAGTGAAGGATAAAGGACTTAATTGGAAGGTAGTTGTATGTGACGGGCAGAATGACAATGCGAAACAGACATCGGATGTAGAGGACTTAATTACACAGAAGGTAGATGTAATTGTCATGAGCCCCATTACCGCAGACCCGTTGGCACCGGTTTCAAAAAAGGTTCTTGAGGCGGGTATTCCCCTAGTTCTTTTGGACCGTACAATCTCTACGGACGATTATACAACATTTGTCGGCGGAGACAATATTCTGATTGGCCAGCTGGTTGCTGAAGCAATTGCCAAAAAATTAGATGGAGCGGAAGGAAAGGTTGTAGAAATCCAGGGTACGTTAGGTTCTTCCGCAACAACAGACCGTCACCAGGGCTTCCTTGATACGATTGCAAAATATCCGAATATTGAACTGATTTCTGACACAAGCGCAGATTATGACCGTGCGAAAGCGCTTGCTTTAATGGAAGATATCTTGCAGACAACGAACGATATAGCAGCCGTATACTGCCACAATGATGCAATGGCAATCGGTGCGATGACAGCTCTGAATTCATCGAATATAACAGGCGTTGATATCTATGGTGCGGATGGAACAAAAGAAGTGTTTGACGAAATTAAAAATGGAAATATTACCGGAAGTGCATTCTATCCGACAGGTTCAACAAAAGCAGTGGAAGTAATTGAAGAAATCCTTGCGGGTAAACAGGTAGAGAAAAAATACTTAGTTGATGTGCCGTTGGTTGATATTAATAATATGGATGAGTATTACGACCAGGGTCTGTAAAAGTATTTTTTGCTGATGAACAATGTTGAAAACTCGGTGCTTTTTAACACCGAGTTTTCATTGTAGCCAGGAAAGGTCAAAGCATATGAATTATTTATTACATAATCCCATTGATTTAAAGATAATTCTGCTTGCCGGGTATCCGATAAGCGGAGTGGTTTCACCGATAATATTCAATAAAATTTTTGACATCTGCAATCTGAACGCCATAGCGATACCGGTTGAGGTAAAGAAAGGTGAATTACCCGAGTTTATAAGAACAGCTAAGTATTTGAAATGTCCGGGAGTCATCCTTACGATGCCCCATAAACAGGATATTATCTCCCTTGTGGATGAGGTTGATGAGCAGTCCCGCATGTTTAAATCCGTCAATGCGGTAAAGATTGATGAAAAGGGCAGTACCAGAGGCAATGGATTTGACGGCAAGGGCGTTGTAGAAGCATTACTGGATAGCGGGGCAGAGTTATCCGATAAAGAGGCGGTAATAATCGGAGCCGGCGGAATTGGCAGTATAACAGCCTGCGAACTGGCGAAAAAGGGTGTAAAAAAGATTACCATATTAAACAGGACATTGGAGAGGGCAGAATCATTAGCGCATAATCTAAAAAACCTTACAGATATTGATGTGGAAATTCATTTGATGGATAAGATATGTAATGCGGTGAAATCGGCAGATATACTTGTTCAAGCCACCAGTCTGGGGATGAAAGGCTCGGGTAGTGATTTTGAAGACCTTACATTTCTGGAGAATCTTAAAAAAGAAGCCTGTGTCATTGATGTCGTTGCAAATCCTCCGGAAACGGCATTAATAAAGAGAGCGGGACAATTAGGCATCAAAACTGTATTTGGAATCGATATCATTATATGCCAGCTGCAAATATTGTGCGAGCTGTTTCTTGATGCTAAGATAGGCGCAGAAGCCAAGAAAATGGTAAAAAACTATGTACACGAGCTTTTTAAGGGAATGGAAGCCTAACATGACATTTATATAAAAACAATATTAGAAAAAGAGGAAGTGATACGATGAGCAGAGGAGCACTTGAAGGAATTAAGGTTGTTGATTTATCGAGAGTAATCGCAGGACCGTACTGTACAATGATGCTGGGTGATTTTGGTGCTGATATTATTAAAGTTGAGAAGAAGGGTGAAGGCGATATGTCGAGATTGTTTGCACCTTTCTATGAGGGCGAAAGTACTTACTTTATGACCCATAACCGCAATAAAAAAAGTATAACCCTTGATTTTAGAAATCCAAAGTCGCATAAGATTCTTCTTGATTTGATAAAGAATGCAGATGTTTTGGTGGAGAATTTTAAAGCCGGTACGCTTGAGAAGATGGGACTTGACCCGAAGGAGCTTTTAGAGCTAAACCCCAGATTAATTATTACCAGACTTTCCGGCTTTGGACAGGACGGACCCTATGCGAACCGTTTTTGTTATGATGCGGTGGCTCAATCCCTGAGCGGATTAATGTCCATTACCGGAGAACCTGACGGACAACCAACGATGATAGGAACCTATGTATGTGACATGGTTTCCGGATTATACGGAGTAATCGGAACACTGGCGGCTTTAAATTCCCGCAACAATACAGGAAAAGGGCAGATAATTGATGTGGGACTGCTGGATGCGGCATGCTCATTAACCCATTCCGCAATTATTAACTATTTTCTGCTGGGACAGGTTATGCAGAGAAACGGCAATCAGGACAGGGCGGCATGGCCGGCTACTTTTTATCCCACAAAGAATGGAAGACTGGTGTTCATTCATGCAGGTCTGGACCAAAACTTTAAGAAGATATGCAAGATTGTCGGAAAGCCGGAAGTTGCGGAAATGGACGAATACAAGACATTAGAAGGCCGTTCAAAGCATATAGAGGAATGTGATTTGCTGATAACGGAATGGTCAAAAACCCAGGACATTGATGATATACTGAAAATTTGTGAGGATTATGGTATTCCATGTGCGAGGGTCAATGATATAGAAGAAATGGTGCATGATGAACAATTAATTCATAGAAAGATGATTCGTGAGGTTGAGCATCCTGACTTTGGTAAAATTAAAGTAAACGGTCCGGTCATCAAAATGTCGGATACAAAACCGGATATCTTTATGCTGGCACCCAAATTAGGACAGCATAATAAAGATATTTATGGAGATTTGCTTGGATACAGCGAACAGGAAATTGCTCAGATGGAAGAAGAGGGCCTTATTTAGGATAAAATACCTCGATATAAAATATAAGAGATTAAAAACGATGGAGCTGCCGCACGAATTTGTGCGGCAGCTCCATCTTATACGGTCTATAGGGGGAGGGGGGATAAAACACAAGCTTTTATTTTGAAATCGTACAGCTGGTCCAGCCTACAATAGCCAACCGGCCATCCTGTCGTCTTGCCCATATATCTAAATATACTTTTATTCGGTTGCCTTCAACCGCTTCCATATCTGTAACAATTCCTGAGATTTCAAAGGGTTCAAAAACCTTTACCGGAGAGATAAATTTTACTCGAATCCATCCGCCTGTAAAGAAGTCTGCACCGAATGCCCGTGTTAAAAGCTCTGTTGAAGCACAGAAAATCTGAGCACCCTGGACAATAGGAATTCGTAAACCACCTCCGCGGGCTGCGTTCAGATTATTATGGATATTCGTTACGAATTCACCGACTCTTGAAAAAACGGCTGCCTGTTCAGCAGTGATGGTTTTCTTGAGAGGGGTCAATACATCACCGACTTTTACGTCAGGAGTGATTTTATCAATATAATTCGGATTTTCAGGAATCTCACCGGTCACTTTTTTATCTGGTTTTGCACTTGCACGACCGGCAATGGAACCGGGCATGGTTCTTAAAATCTCCACCCCTCTGTGACGGACAATGCTTCTGCCGTCAGGACCTTTAGCCGTGGCATCCATAACAACATATCCCTGTCCTCGTGCCACATAGGAGTCCACATACTCGCCTTCCAGCGTAACAACCTCACCCAGCTTTGCAGGGCTGTCAAACCATAATTGCTCCTCGGTATGTAAACCTACAACATCGCTTCCTCTATATACCAGGGTGAATAGCTGTACAAGGTCATTTGTTAACAGACCGGCATGTGCAATCCTGTCACCACCGAAAGGACTTGCTTCTAAAGCCCAAGGGGAATAATCGTCCAGTTCAAAAGCATAACGTTTGATTTTGTGATCATCAATCAATACGTCTACCTTGCCTAAATACTCAGGAATCTCCAAATTTTCAAAGTCAGGAGCTTTTAAACCCGCCTCTAAATCATCAACTTCTTCGGCACGCCTGGGGTCTGTGATATCACGCCATACATTTAAGTTGTTATTTAATAAATCACTCATAGAATACGTCCTTTCGTTGTGTATTATAATTGTAATATTAATATGTTTGTTAAGCAAAGTCAATATACACAACGCACAAATATATAATATAAAATTAGTGCAATATGGCGGGATATTGTATTTAATTTGTATTATTAACCCTGATAATCAATGACATCAAGCCATCTATGCAAGAATACTTTTTCTTCCTCAGTATCTGCTTTTAGAAGCTGCTGTGCGGCAACAATCGGCAGCCATTTTTGAACATACTGAAGAGCGGTATTGCTTTTTTTGCAGAACAACTTCAGATATTTTTCGGCAAGCTCAGGGTAATATAATGTCATTTTTAGATAAGTAGTCGCAGCATCCCCGCTGGCATTACCCTGTGTGGCATGGGACCAGTCCAAAATATATGCTCCCGAATCATTCATTATTATATTTGACGGAAGGAAGTCCCCGTGACATACCTTTGTATGCTTGGGCATGCTGTCCAGCCGTGTCAGCAGCTCATATTTTGTTGTGGCATCCAGTTCTTTCAGGCTTTGTATCTGGCGTACCAATTTATCCTTTAGCTTGTTTAATAAGGGTGATGTCTTGGTGTGCATTTCAATCTGCAAATCAACGAACATCTCCAGCAGCTCATCGGATTTTTCCGGATTCTCATTGATTATCTCATCAAGGGTCTTGCCGGGGATATAATCCATTGTAATGCTCCAGCAGCCGTCGATATTACCGACCGATAGAATGTTGGGAATTTTTATTCCGGTTTCCTCAATACGGGATTGATTTAAGGCTTCATTCAGAATCAAGGATTTTGAATAACCCTCTTTAAATACTTTTATCGTTGTATCTTCATAGCGATAGATTGTCTTATTGACTCGTTTGGCTAATATATGCTCCAGCTTCATAATGAAATCCCCTTTCAAATCTATAATGTACAGCCTGCTACATGGTTATAATTTTTGATGAATAGGCAGATTAAACTCGAAAGTCTGTGACTTTCTCAATTTATCTGCTTGCAGATAAATTTTACGGATGCACTTATCCATAAAAATCATCTCATTTTATTGTAACATAAAAGGCATGTTACATAAAATGTTTTGATTTCCATGGATTAATCCGCTTATTCGCGGATACTAAGCTCCGTAATAAGCTCTCAGGTACATCTCTTTGAGTTCGCTCATTAAAGGATATCTTGGATTCGTGCCGGTGCATTGGTCGTCAAAGGCCTGCTCAACCATCTCATCCAAGGTTTCTAAGAATGCTTTTTCATCGATTCCATAATCCTTGATGGTCTTTTTAATTCCGACAGTCTCCTTCAATCCGCCGATAGCCTTCAGGAGATTATGGAAGGTATCCATATCATCTTTGCCTGTAACGCCGATAAAGTTGGCAACCTCAACATAACGCTCAAGAACATTCGGGTATTCATACTGTGAGAAGGTACCCATCTTTACAGGCCGCTCTGAAATATTGAATTTCATTACTTCCTCGATTAATAAAGCGTTGGCTATACCATGGGGCAGATGGTGATAGGCACCCAGCTTGTGAGCCATCGAGTGGCAGATACCGAGGAATGCATTGGCAAATGCCATACCTGCAATGGTGGAAGCGTTCGCCATCTTTTCTCTTGCCTTTATGTCTGTTCCGTCATTGTATGCGATGGGCAGGAATTTGAAGATGTTCTTCAATGCTTTTAGCGCAAGACCGTCCGTATAGTCGGTTGCCAGCATGGAAGCATACGCTTCAAGCGCGTGGGTCATGGCATCGATTCCGGATGCACTGGTCAGGCCCTTTGGCTGGGACATCATATTATCCGTATCAATGATTGCCATGTCAGGCAGTAATTCATAATCTGCAAGAGGATATTTTACACCGTCGGTCTCATCCGTAATAACTGCAAATGGTGTTACCTCGGAGCCGGTACCGGAGGAGGTGGGAATTGCTACAAAGTAAGTTTTTTCACCCATCCTGGGGAAGGTATATACTCTCTTTCGAATATCCATAAAGCGCATAGCCATATCATGGAAATCCACATCGGGATGCTCATACATAAGCCACATTATCTTTGCAGCATCCATCGGTGAGCCGCCGCCAAAAGCAATGATTACATCCGGCTGGAAGGAGGCCATAGCCTGTGCTCCTTCTTTCGCACACGCAAGGGTGGGATCCGGTTCTACCTCGTAGAAGCAGGTATGGGTAATTCCCATGGAATCCAATTTATCGGTAATAGGCTTTGTATATCCATTCTTATATAAGAAGCCGTCCGTTACGATAAAGGCCTTTTTCCTGCCCATAACGGTTCCAAGCTCATCTAAGGCGACGGGCATGCTTCCCTTCTTAAAATATATTTTTTCCGGAGCTCTGAACCAAAGCATATTTTCTCTCCTTTCGGCGACTGTTTTGATATTCAGCAGGTGCATTACGCCAACATTATCAGAAACGGAGTTACCTCCCCAAGAACCGCAGCCTAAGGTTAAGGACGGTGCTAATTTGAAGTTATATAAATCTCCGATACCACCTTGGGCAGCAGGAGTATTGATGATGATACGGCAGGTTTTCATTGCCTCTGAGTAGACGGCAATTTTCTCTTTTTCGTTGGTATTGATAAATAATGAAGCGGTGTGGCCGTAACCGCCGTCAGCAATCAGCTGCTCGGATTTTTTAATTGCCTCATCAAAGGTTTTTGCCTTGTATAAAGCCAGAACAGGAGAAAGCTTTTCATGGGCAAATTCTTCTGAGATATCGACGCTTTCTACCTCGCCGATAAGGATTTTTGTGTTTTCGGGAACCTCAATTTCGGACAGGGCAGCAATCGTATTTGCATTCTGGCCTACGATTTTCGCATTGAGGGAGCCGTTTATAATAATCGTCTTTCTGACCTTTTCCAGCTCTTCGGGATTCAATATATGGCAGCCACGGTATGCGAATTCCCTTTTGACCTCATCATAGATGCTTTCAATGACCGTTACAGACTGCTCCGAAGCGCATATCACGCCATTATCAAAGGTCTTTGATAATATAATTGAGCTTACGGCCTGCTTGATGTCGGCAGTATCGTCAATGATTACCGGTGTGTTACCTGCGCCTACGCCAATCGCGGGCTTACCGGAAGAGTATGCGGATTTTACCATTCCGGGACCGCCGGTTGCTAAGATGGTATCGCAATTCTTCATTACCTCATTGGTTAACTCCAGGGAAGGAACGTCAATCCATCCGATGATTCCTTTTGGGGCGCCGGCGGCTGCGGCAGCCTCCGATAAGATTCTGGCAGCCTCTATCGTACATTTCTTTGCCCGCGGGTGCGGAGAAAGAATAATCGCATTTCTCGTTTTCAGGGAAATCAATATCTTAAAAATAGCGGTAGAAGTGGGATTGGTCGTTGGAATTACAGCGGCAATCAATCCGATAGGATTCGCTATCTTCTTAATACCGTAAGCCGGGTCTTCCTCGATGACACCGCAGGTCCTGGTGTCCTTATATGCGTTATAGATATATTCAGCGGCATAGTGGTTTTTTATTACCTTGTCCTCTACGATTCCCATTCCTGTTTCTTCCACAGCCATCTTAGCAAGAGAAATTCTGTGTTTGTTGGCAGCAACAGAAGCGGCGAAAAAGATTTTGTCTACCTGTTCCTGTGAATACGTTGCGAATATTCTTTGTGCTTCTTTCATTTCGTTCATTTTTGTCAGAAGGGCATCAACTGTATCAATAACAGTTGTTTTGTTTTCTGTCATGGTATTTGCGTTATCTCTCTTTGCCATATGATATCCTCCTATTTCGTGTTGAAACTGAGATTGTTAATTATTTAACAATTCGAATTATACGGTATGGAAAAAATTCTGTCAATTAATGAAAATAAACAATTATATAGAAGGTAAAATGGTTTTGACAGTAAAAATACACACTATATGATGAAAAGAGGGGACTATAAATTGATACATGGGGTATATTTAGAATGTCTTTTAGAACATTGGTATAATTTGATACGGATAATATACAAAAATTTAGCTGTATTGACAAGGATATATTTGTGGATAGTATTTGCTTTCATCGATTGACAATAATCCGATTTCAGATTATAATTTAATTCATCCGATTTCGGATGTTTTTATTCTGGAGGTTATTAAAATGAATGAGATAAGCAAACGTCTTTCAGACTATAACGGAATCATCAAAGAAACCAATAATCTATATCGAAATACTACAAAGTCCCTGGGGCTTTCAGACAGTGCTTTTTGGATTTTATATGCACTGCGTGAAGCAAAAGACGCAATAACCCAAAGGGATATTGTGAATGCAAATTATTTCCCTCCGCAAACAATTAACTCTGCGTTAAAGAAGCTGGAATCTGAAGGATATATCATGCTTCGCAGTATTGATGACAAAAGAAAAAAACAAGTCAGCCTGACTGAAAAAGGAGAACAGCTTGCCGCCAGGACGGCGGACAGAGTACTTGCGATTGAAATGGAAACAATGGAAAGTCTTACATTGCAGGAACAAGATGAGTTTCTTAGATTGTTTCGTAAGTACACAGACCTGTTAAAACAGAATCTTAGCGGCTTAGACAAGGAGAACCTTAAAATTGAACAGCTTTAGTTTATACACAAAAACTTCGCCGCTGAAATTATTTTTTATGGTAGCGGTTCCGGGAGCAATAAGTATGATTGCTTCTTCGTTATGGGGATTATTTGACGGTATTTTTGTCGGACAGATTTTGGGAGAAACAGCCTTTGCCGCCCTGAACTTAGGATTTCCATTTGTATTGATTAATTTCTGTTTGGCGGATTTAATCGGTGTCGGGTCGGCAGTTCCGATATCCATACATCTTGGTCAAAAACAGGAAAAAGAAGCAAACAATTATTTTACCTGTGCGTGCCTGTTAATATTGATGACAGGAATTGGTATGGGTGCCATCCTGTACGCTGCGGCACCTGCGCTGATTCAGCTTATGGGAGCAGAGGGAGAGCTTGCAGCGCTGGCGGTCAGGTATATAAGGGTGTATGCGATTTGTTCGCCTCTCACGACAATCGTTTTCGCTGTGGATAATTTTTTGCGCATCTGCGGTAAAATTAAAAGCAGTATGGCACTTAATATCTTAATGTCTGTTCTGATACTGGCGATGGAGTTTTTATGCCTGTCTGTGTTCGGCATGGGAATTGGAGGCTCGGCTTTTGCTGTTTCTTTTGGAATGTTCATCTGTGCGGTTGTTGCGTTATACCCATTCTGGCGAAAGAAGCTCGCTCTGCGTTTTTGCAAGCCGCACTTTCGCTTTCGGCTGGTGCGCCAGATTGTGTCCAGCGGCAGCCCTATCTTCTTAAGTAATGTTTCCGCAAGGCTTACGTCTATATTGATGAATATGGTTCTGCTTCGTATGGGCGGACCTGGTGCTGTCAGCGTATATGGTATCCTTATGTATGCGGGAGATATCATTCAGCAGCTGCTATACGGAACCTGTGATTCCATGCAGCCGGCTATCGGATATAACTGGGGCGCAAGAAATATGAAACGGGTCAAAGATATAGCGAAATGCTGTCTTGTGGCAGGAGCGGTCATATCCATAGGCGGAACATTGATGATGCTGTCATTTCCGGAACCGGTTACCGCATTGTTTTTAAAGGAAAATGAAAAGGACCTGCTGACAATGTCAATCCACGCCCTGCAGTTATACAGCCTGACTTATCTGACGCGGTGGTTTGGATTTGCAATTCAGAGCTTATTAATTGCGCTTGACAAACCGTTTCCGGCAGCGGTTCTGTCTGTGGCGAATGCATTTGTGTTCCCGGTTATTCTGCTTGTCGTGATGAAGCCGCTGCAGCTGGACGGATTGTGGCTGAATACACCGGTTACCTCTGCAATCGTATCCGTACTTGCCGTTATCATTCTTATTCGCATGGTAAGAAGGCAGCCTGTTTCTGACGACGAAGAAAGTGGTAAGAAAGTGGAGACTTAAATTGCTGTTCCTTTTGAGGGAATGGACATACCCGACATATCGGTGCCCTCTAATTCAAGCAATTTTATCTTTCGGTGAATGCCGCCGGCATATCCTGTCAGGCTGCCGTTTGAGCCGATAACCCGGTGGCAGGGAATAATTATGGAGATAGGATTATGTGCGACTGCCCCGCCTACGGCCTGACTGGACATCCGTTCCTTGTTCATCTTAAGGGCCATTTTTCTGGCGATATCACCATAGGTAATAACCTCACCATAAGGTATCTGGCACAGGATATTCCATACTTCCCTGCGAAATTCACTGCCGATGGGCGCTAAGGGCAGCTCTGAAATAGCTGGTTTTTCACCGGCAAAATACCTGTCCAGCCATCTTTTAGCCCTATTCAGAACAGGAAGTTCATTGTTTTCTGTAAGATTTTCCGGCAGCGTACCGCCGTAGTATTTTTGTTCTTCAAACCATAAGCCGACGAGACTGCTTTCGTCACAGGCCAGTGTAATTGTCCCGAAGGGCGACGGATAAGTTTTTTTATAATACATAATTATAATTACCTCTCATTCTTCTTTTTATAGTAAGGTATCATGCGCTTAAAGCGTATTCCACAGATTAATGGCAGCATAACTGCGCCACGGCCGCCACGCTTGTGAGAGTTTCAATAATTCCTTTGCTGTGTATGGGTATAATGCTTTTTTTATACCCACATCTGTTTCAAGAAAGGCATCAGGCCATTTCATCGAACGCATGGCAATATAGTGTGCCGTCCAGCTTCCAATACCTTTGACAGCCATAAGCTTCTTTATCTCTTCCTCCGGCCGGGCAGGAAGGTCAAGGTCAATTTCACCCTGTACAAGCTTTCGCGCCAGTTCATAAATCGTATTCGACCGGGCGGAGGTAACGCCTAATACACCAAGACAATCGGTTATCGCTTCACCTAGATTCAGTATATCCTCAGGTAAGGGGAAGATATGGGTTAACCCTTCAATTCCGGTTTGAACAGGCGTACCGTAAGACCGGGTTATCCTTGCTGCCAATGTGCTTGCGGCTTTTACGGTGATTTGCTGTCCAAGCACTGCCCGTACAGCCATCTCAAAAGAGCTGAAGCATCCCGGCACCCGGGTTCCTAAAACACATAAACCGGGCCGAATGCTGTTCATCACCTGGAGAGTTTCATAGACAGCGTACGGGTCGCAGTATAAGTCAAATAGGTACCGTATTCTGGCAAGTACCTGTGAAAGAACGGGGAGCAAGGTCTCGCTAAGGGTCACGGTCAATACATTCTTTTCAGGCCGATTGCCAACTCGTATCCAGCCGTATACATGCCTTCCTTCCGCATTGATTAAATCAACTGTGCGCATGTATCTGCCGTCTTTTATAATTTCAATTCCTGCAATTGCACGGCCGCCAAGAAAGTTTAAGATTTCTTCCCAGGGATAGGGAGGACGATAGCCCAGGGCCAGAGTGATACCGTCATTATATTTTTTTCCTTCTGTCGTCTGCCTGCGTAAAGCCGTAGGAGAAAGCTTGTATTGCTTTTTAAAAAGGTCATTGAAGCGTCTGAGACTTCCAAAGCCCGCGGCCATTGCAACGTCAAGAATGGATAAATCCGTATCGGTAAGCAGATTTTTGGCAAGGAGTAAGCGGCAGGTCTGCTGATACTGAACCGGGGACACATTATATTCGGCTGTAAAAACACGCCGCAAATGTCTGCCGGTACAACCCAGCTGTCCGGCTATTTCTTCTAAGCTTTGTCCGCTTCCGCAGTTTTTTTCTAACATCCTTGCGGCCCGATACACGAAATTCGTTGCAAAATCCGCCACCTCTGAGCCGGGAGCAAGCTCCGGCCTGCATAAAAGACAGGGACGGTATCCGGCCTTTTCGGCTTCTGCAGCAGTGAAATAAAAAGAACAGTTTTCAGCTTTAGGAAGCTTTGCCCTGCACACAGGACGACAGTATATCCCCGTTGACGATATGCCCACAAAGAAGCGGCCGTCAAACCGGACATCCTTTGTCTTGAAGGCTGCGTAGAGAGCATCGTTATTATCCGCCATGTTTTCCACCCCATTTACGATAGTTAAATCCGCTTGTTGTGTACAGTATATCATAGATTAATTCGAATGGCTCGCCATTTTCGGACATGGTTTTTAAAGCCTTTAAGCAAATTTACATGAATATTAAGATTGACATTTTTCATAGTTTTGATATACTTTATATTACTGGGGCATTAGCGCAGCTGGGAGCGCACCACACTGGCAGTGTGGGGGTCAGGGGTTCGAATCCCCTATGCTCCATTGCACAATATAGTCGGTTGACTATATTGTGCAATTATAACTGGAGTCATAGCTCAGCTGGGACGAGCGTTCGCTTGACGTGCGAAAGGTCATGGGTTCGAACCCCTTTGACTCCATCATAGTATTTATCAAAAGAAGTCGATTGCAGTTATAATCGACTTCTTTGTATTTTTATGGAAGTGATTAAATGGGGAATAATAATGGAATGGATAAATAAGGTTTTAAAAAATTGGGGAATTCAAGACCCGGAACTAGTATATCGGTATGATGTCAGTGGAAGAAGGATAGTCTATAAGATTGGTACAGAAAACGGGGAGCTTATTCTGAAAGGGATACCAACGGATACGCCGGAGAAGATAATCATTGGGAATATCAAGGCGCATGAATATCTTGGTAACCAAAATGGGCTGGCACCTAAGCTTATTTATTTATCCGATGGCAGTGCATACTTGAAAGAAGAACAATATTATTTTTATTTGATGGAATTTGTGTCAGGAAGGCAATTGGAAGAGACGATAGAAGACGAGTTTCTTTTAGGACAGGCAGCGGCAAAATTACATCAATTGACGGATTTTAATAATCTTTGTTCATTTAATAGTGAGCAGCAAAAAAGGATATTTCGTGATTGGTTTTCAGAGCGCAGCTTTAAAACAGAGTATGATGCAATTTTAGATAGTTTACCTAATTTTTATGATTACGAGCAGTGCTTTATACATACTGACATTGGTCCCCATAATGCCCGGTTGAATACAGAAGGAGAGGTTCTGTTTATTGATTTGGATGATGCTGGTTTTGGGCCAAGGTATATTGATTTAGGATGGCCTTTTATAATGCAGTTTGTTGATTATGATAAGAAAACTCATGAAATAAAGTATCGATATGATTTGGCTAAAGCATTTCTGAAAGGATACTATGGCAAAAAAAGTATTACAAAATATGAAATCGATATGATATGGAACGGAGCTATCTATATGCATATAGCGTATATGCAATGTTATGGACCGGATGCAGTAGATACATTGTGGAAAATTTTAAAGTTTGGTATAGAGCAAAAAGAACGGATGTATGAGATGTGCAGGTGATATCCTGCCAGAGAATCAAAAGAAGTCGATTGCGGATGCGGTGGACTTCTTTTGATTTATATGGTAAAAAGATAATATACCCGTTGTTTTATTTATAGGAGATGGCAGAATGCTTGGTTTTAACTGTGATGTGAAAACTCAAATTCAACTACTGCATAAAATACTACAAGAAAATAATATTGTTTATCAGGTGATTGTAAGAGCGGATAAATTAGGTATTAATAAATATTACATAGGAGCGGGCTGCATATGTCAGTCGGTTTGGAACTATCAAAACAATCTTGAGCCGATGTACGGAATTTCAGATATTGATTTTGTGTACTTTAACGACGACGATTTATCTTATGAGGCTGAAGATGCTGTGATTCTTAAAGTAAAAAATGAATTTTCAGATTTACCGGTTCCGATTGATGTTAAAAACCAGGCAAGGGTACATCTTTGGTATGAGAAATATTATGGATATGGGCTTTCGCCTTATCGTTCTGTTGAAGAGGCGATAAACACCTGGCCCACAACGGCAACCTCTATAGGAGTGCGAATGGATGACGGCGAATTTATTGTATATGCCCCTTTTGGCATGAATGATATGTTTGGACAAATTATCCGGGCTAACAAAACACAAATTACAAAAGAAACGTATATTAAAAAATGCGATAAGTGGGCGGGCGAATGGAACACGTTAACCTTTATTGAATGGTAGGAGTATAGGAGCCTATTTAACTTAGCAGAATGTTCTTAAGGACATATTCTCTGTGAGGTAACTTTCCATAAGCAGATTTTTAGGTCTGTTGTATGGAAGGCCGTCCCAGGAAGATATGTCTTTTTTTAATACACAAGAATAAAAGCAAAACAATATTTTGGGAAATCTTAGATTGATATATAAAAAAGTGGGTTTTAAAAGGAAAAATGACGTTAAAATGAGGAAAAAAATATAAATTTACTATAAAACATGGTATGAGATATGATTACTTTTCCAGTAGGATATTCATGTAAAGATGACTTAGAATACTTAAGAAGAGAGGGTATGATATGCTAAAGTTGATAAAAAAGTCGATTAAAACACAGTTGTTGGCATTGTTTGCAGTTATATTTGTATTTAATGCAATCGCTGTTGCTGTTTTAATAGCCGGTTGGTCGCAAAACAGCACTTGTTCTGCTGATGTCGAACATAAAATCAGCCAGAGCCAGGAGATATCAAGTATAACCGCAGCACATATTTCATGGGTAGAAAATTTAAGAAGTCATTTGGAGAAGGGAACGGATTTTACCGGAAGTCTTGACCCGGCTTCCTGTTCTTTTGGTAAATGGCTTACGACATTGAATGAAGAGCTGAAAAAAGATGAAGTCATATCGGCCTCTATATCGAGAATAATTGAACCGCATAATACGATTCATGAACAGGCCGGAAATATCGTGGAGCTTAATAAAACCAACCCGGAGGAGGCAATGGAAGTTTTAGAAAGCGTCATTTTGCCTAATGTACTAACCATCATTAATAACCTTAATGGGATTGCCGACCGATGCAATGAATTGGCGATGGTGAGTTTTGGTGTTTCGGCTTCGGTGCTGCAAAGAAATTCAGTCATTCAACTTAGCATTATCGGGCTGGTACTGATTGTGCTAGTTATTATCGCATTGTTCATTATCAGCATTACCGTCAAGCCTACTCTTAAGATAACGGATGCTGCTGAGAAGCTTGCAAAAGGTGAGCTGGATGTCCGGATTGATATTAAAAGTCAAAATGAAATGGGCAGGATGGCAGCGTCTCTTAATAAGGCTATTGGTACAATAAATGACTATATCAGGGACATATCCGGCAAGCTTGGCCAGATGTCCGTCGGAGATATGCGTATTGTTGTGGACATGGATTACATTGGGGATTTTACGGCTATCAAACAGGCAATGGAGAATACTGCCTCAGCTCTGAGCCAAACCCTTCTGATAATCAACGCCGCCGCGGAACAAGTCAGTACCGGCGCTGCTCAGGTTTCCAGTGGTGCACAGGCTCTTGCGGAAGGCTCAAGTGAACAGGCTTCTTCTGTGGAGGAATTAACTGTTTCTGTCAGTAAGATTGCAGAGCAGGCCGCCGAGAATTCTGAAAATGTAAAAATTGCATATCAATATGTTGAGCAAGCCGGTGCGGGCCTGAATACTGGAAATGAGCACATGGCACAGCTCACGGAGGCAATGGCTGATATCGGTGCTGCTTCGAACCAAATTGCCAACATTACAAAAGTAATTGAGGATATTGCATTCCAGACGAATATTCTCGCACTCAATGCCGCAATTGAAGCCGCCCGTGCCGGAAGCTCCGGAAAAGGCTTTGCAGTTGTAGCTGACGAGGTTCGCAGCCTTGCCGGAAAATCTGCTGAAGCTGCCAAGCAGACCGGTGAATTAATTCAAAATTCGGTAGAGTCCGTATCAAAAGGTACCAGGATAACGACTCAAACAGCACAAATCCTGAAAGAGGTGGGGGTAAGTGCTTCAAAGGTTACAGAAAGCTTTACTAAAATTGAACAGGCATCTGCGGAGCAGGCAATCGCAATTGAGCAGGTCGAGCAGGGGATTACCCAGGTTTCCTCCGTCATACAGACGAATGCAGCTACCGCAGAGGAGAACTCCGCAACAAGCGAGGAAATGTCTGCTCAGGCTGTAACCTTGCGGGAGGAAGTCAGCAAGTTCAAGCTGCCTACACAGATGAAGGACCTGTCTGCTATCTCGGTGTCCACGGATTTTCTCCAAATCAGGTAGTTTTAGTTCAAATCAAAAGAAGCCGGTTGCGGCTGCAATTGGCTTCTTTTGATTTGACTGTAAAAATAGAGTCGACAGTGTTTCTTTTTTGAGATAAAATATTGGTATTCGAGTATAGAGCTGAAAGGAGTGCGTATAGAATGGGAAAACATAATATTTACGCAATGAGCGTCGCAAAGGTCTACCCCTATTACATCGAAAAAGCGGAGAAAAAGGGACGCACAAAGGCAGAAGTGGATGAAATTATCCGCTGGCTGACAGGATACAGTCAGGAGGGGCTGGAGTCACAACTGGATAAACAGACAGATTTTGAGACCTTCTTTGCCGAGGCTCCCCAGCTGAATCCTTCCCGAACCCTTATTAAAGGAATGATTTGCGGTATCAGAGTGGAGGACATTGAGGAGCCTGTTATGAAGGAAATCCGATATCTGGATAAGCTTATTGATGAATTGGCAAAAGGAAAAGCGATGGATAAAATTCTGCGCAAATAAATTATTTGTTGCGGCATACACGAAAGCCGGTATCAAAGCCTTTACCGTTTGCCTCGTATTTTCCCCGGTAGGATAGCTCACAGCATACGGTGTCGCCAAGCCAACCGCCGCCTTTCCAGATTTTATACGCATCGCCGCTGGCGTTATCCTCCCCGGAATACCAATCAAAACACCATTCTCTTACATTGCCGGACATGTCATAGAGGCCTAATTCGTTAGGGCTCATGGAGCCGACAGGTTTTGTGCTGCCATTGTTGGCTTCAATTTTGCTCCAATTCCACTCTCCGGATAAATACTCATCTCCGCAATTTCTCCAATGCCATCCTATCTCATCGGCATTATCGCTTCCGCTATATGTATAATTCTTACTCAGCTGGCCTCCGCTTGCTGCATATTCCCACTCAGCTTCTGTGGGCAAACGATAACCATTCGCTGTCTCATTAATTGTTACCGTCCACTTTACATCATCGTATTCACTGATATTATTCAGGTCTATCGTATCCTTATCTATATTGTAATAGGGCTCCAAACCCTCTTTAATACTTCTTTTGTTACAATATTCAATGCAGTCATACCAGCTGACCATTTCCACAGGCAGGTTGTTATTACCCACAAATTCGGAAGGATTATTGCCCATAATCTTGGCCCATTCGCTTCCGGTCACTTCGTATTTACCTATATAAAAGTCATCGATTGTTATTGTTTCCCCGTAATAATTGGAATTCGTATTCACGAATGTTCCGCCCTCGACAAATACCATATCGTTTGATTTTCCACGGGAACAGCTGCTAAAGGCTATCATGACGATTGCTGTTATCAAAAAGACAATTGTTTTTCTCATTGATTATCTCCTCCGAATTAATTGTAAAAGTAATGGCTCTATGACCTGTGAATAGTAAATTGACAAAAGATATATTCAAACAGTATGTAGGCATGTTTCATTTCTTAACTATAACTTATAGTCAATAGATTTTATTCGTCAAACACCCGCCAGTAATCCTTCTCAGAATAACGGCTTGCAGCATTTTACCATACGGTTACGTTGGCGCTGCCGCTGCTTTGATATCCTTCAACGGCGAGTACCTGATATGCCCAGCTGCTTCCCAGATTCAATCCTGCACTTCTCCATCCGTTAACATGATTGCCAAAATTAATCTGGACATTGCTTCCGGTTGCTCTCTTAGAAGTACGGACGCTCCAGTACTGTGCAAATGTCTGGGTTCCGTCGATGGAAGGTGCATTGTAGCGCATGGTCTTATATATATTATATGAACCTCCGTCGCTATTTACAGTTCCCAATGACGAGCCGCCCGGCGGACGCCAGCTGCCCCAGCTATCGACAACATAATACTCTATCAGAGAATTTCTTGTCCATCCGTACGCAGTAAGGTATCCGTTACCTGACGGTGACCAGACACCTGCATTGTAGTTGATTATCCGGTTTGCACTTCCTGTGCCCCAGCCCTTACCGACAACAAAATTACCGCAATTTCTCCATGTAACGCTGTAATTACCACCGGAGCCGTTAACAGGAGTTACAGTTCCGCCGCCATCTGTCCAGTTTTGCCAGTAGCTTGCTGCACTTACTGTTCCGGCAAACATGGTCATGCAAATGGCCATTGCTAATAATAGAGATAAAACTTTCCTATGGGATTTTCTCATATTATTTTTCCTCCTTAAAAAATAATTGGTTTTGCGCCTGCCTACATACTGTTTGAATAATTTGGCTAGGCCTTACCTTTTATGCTACTATGTGTCATTTTGTAGGAAAAATTATCAAGTTAAATATTTACATGTCTATATTAGCATATAATGTTAATTTGTGCAACATGAATATATGAAAATTTTAGAAAAGTTTTTAATGCATTATTATGTACATATAAATGCAAATAAAATCAAATAAATTAGTGATGATATACATATATAAATAAGTAAATGTAAAATTAAATTGTGAGAATATACAATTGAATATAATATCGCGAAAGAATATACAATAAAAACTATAATGGAAGAAACAGGCATTCGATAAACTGCTTCAGAGGATAGAAATACCATGAATCTTAAATTTTCTTTAAATATAATATTAAAGCTTCAAATTTCGAGAATATGTGATAGAATAAGATAGCATGTTAAGCCGAATGCAATTGAATTTAAACGGTTTAATGCAGCAAAGACACAATATTATAAACTATCTTGATAATTAGAGCTTTAGGTAAAGAGGGGATCATATGCAGGATAAGAAAGTGCAGGAACTGTTAAAAAACCAGGTTCTTGAAATTATGGATGAGGAAAAAAATCCTCGCACAGATAAATCCGGAAAATCACATAAGAAGAATGGAAAAAAGAAAAAACATGCAGTTCTTAAAGTTGTAGCAATTACGTTGCTTGTAATACTGGCTATACTTTTATTTCTTGTCGGTACTAAGCCGGGAAGGGCTCTGCTTTATAAAATTGCCAGCAGATTCGTATACAGTAATGTACAGCAGGATGAATCGGATGATGACGTATTTGGGAATAGAAAGCCTTCTGAGAATGTAGTAAATGAGGAGCACGTATATAATTATCTGATTTTTGGTATTGAGGAAATTAAAGGAGCCAGAAATACGGATGCGATGATGATAGCTACGATTAATACGAAGGGCGATAAGATTAAGCTTACCTCCCTTCTTAGAGACAGCTATGTGGATATTCCCGGCCATAAAGCCAATAAGCTGAATTCTGCTTACGCCAAAGGCGGAATAGACCTGCTAATCGAAACCATTGAGCTGAATTATAAGATTCACATTGACGGCTATGCATCGGCTAACTTTAAGGCCTTTGAAAATCTGGTGGATATGCTTGGCGGAATTGAGATAGAGCTGGGGAAGGAAGAAGTAAAATATCTTAATCGAACAAATTATATTTCTGAAAAATCCAACAGGAATTTAGTAGAGGGCAAAAACAAGCTGAATGGAAATCAGGTTATGGGATATGTCAGGGTACGAAAGGTTAAGACCCTGGGAGGAGCAAACAATGATTACGGCCGCGTTGTCCGTCAGCAGAGAGCCTTGAAAGCGATGTTTGAAAGTGCAACATCTTCAAAAAATCTGTTAAAAATAATTCCTATTAGCAAGGAAGCTCTGGGCTATGTAAAAACAGACTTAAGCCAAAAGCAGATTGAAAAGCTGATGGGAGCAGTCATTGAAAATAAGATGACGACAATGGAGACCTTCAGAATTCCTGTAGATGGAGCATTTGAAGCACCTATAAAGTATAATGGCATCAGTTATCCAATAATACTTGACTGGGATAAAAACCGTATCGAGTTATATCAGTTCATCTATGATTATACGAAAGAGGAAGCGCAAGAAGCTTTATCGAAAACAATAAAATAGTATTCCATGTGAATAACCAACCCCCTTTTGCCGGATAAGAAATCTGCTTAAGGGGGTGTTTTTATATGCAATCAGATGCAGCGCTTTGTTGTGGACGGGATATTATACAGGGTTACGAAAAAAGCAGGAAAAGATATTGGAAAAGTGATGGTAAAAGGGGCGGATATTAACCTGAAAAAGATTACAATTGGTAAGACCGTAACCTATGGCGGCTATACCTATGATGTGACGGAGATTTATAAAAAGGCATTTGAAAGGAGCATGGCAGAAACAATCGTGATTGATTCATCCATTAAGAAAAGAAATGCGGAAGAAAAATATGATGCTCCGGTCAATTATATGCTTTAATAAAACGCAGGATTGTTGTAAAATCATATCAGGGTACACCGGTATAAGGTGAATATCTAAAAAATAAGGGTGTTAGCAGGAGGAGTACAAATGAATCACAAGAACAAAGCTCCGCTTTTGCGGCTGCTTGACAATGCATGGGTAAATGCCAGAAGTGTTTATGTGCTGTGCGGCATTTATACATTTGTTACGGTAATAGGACTTTTATTTCCTATTGCCTTACCCAAAATACTGATTGGATACCTGACGGGAGCAGCCCCCCAAATATGGGGAGTTGTATGGATAACGGTAATTTTCTTTGCGGCAGGGGCGGTATTTAACTTTTTCGAAAATGTGCTTATGTATTTTTCGTATCCAAAGCTGACGGCTCTCAGGATGGATTATATAAGAGCCCAGGCATTCAAGCTTCTTAGTATGGACTATAAATATATGGAATCAGCGTCGTTCTTTGAAGAGAAAAGTATGGCGTTTGAATCGATATCTTCCAATGATAATGGCGTTGAAGGGATATACCACAAATTATATGAGCTGCCTCAGTTTGCGGTTATTATTCTTGTGCTTTCCGTATTTATCGGCTTAAAAAGTCCGTTTATTCTTATTGCACTGATAATCAATATAGCGGCAACCTCATGGGCGGCCATGGCGGTCAACAAATATGAATATAAGAAGAAAGAAGTATTATCAAAGCATAACCGCAGAGTTGGTTATTATGGAAAGACCTCCAAGGATTTTGTCTATGGCAAGGATGTGCGGATTTATGACTTGAAGGAGCGTATCCTGGATAATTTTAATGTGGAGATAAAGGGCTATGTGGATGTATTCAAGCTGATTAAGAACCGGGAATATATACTGGGGTTTCTGACCCTCTTTACGCTTTTGATATCGGATATTGCCACGTACGGAATTTTGACGTATCTGACGGTCAAGGGAATGCCTATCGCTGATTTTTCCATGTATATTATTGCGACCTCCACCCTGTCACAAAAGATGACATCCCTATCGGAGTATATTACCTATATAACGAGGGAGCATATGTATGTCCGGGACCTTTTCAAGTTTTTGGATGAGGACCTTGGAGAACAGCAGGGGGAGAGGATGGCAGTGCCGGATGATATTGCCCTTGAGATAGAATTTGACCGGGTCAGTTTCAAATATCCCGGCACGGATAAGAACATATATGAGAATTTTTCTTTGAAAATACCCACAGGACAAAAGCTTGCCCTTGTGGGAATTAACGGGGCGGGAAAAACCACCTTTGTAAAACTTTTGACAGGATTGTTCCGGCCGGACTCGGGAAGAATCCTGATTAATGGACATGATATCAATGAATATAAAAAGTCCGAATTGTTCAAGATGTTTGCGGCAGTATTCCAGGAGGTCAATATACTGGCCTTTACCATCGCGGAGAACATTGCCTGTTCCCTTGAGGATATTGATTTTGACAGAGTGGATGAGGTATTAAAGCAGGTTGGGCTTTATGATAAGGTTCAGGGACTTGATAAGGGTGTAAATACCATGATGCTTAAAATTATTGATGAGAACGGAACCGTATTTTCGGGAGGAGAAAGTCAGAAGCTGGCTATTGCCAGGGCGTTATACAAGGGCGGCAGCTGCGTGATTATGGATGAGCCGACGGCAGCACTGGATGCATTGGCAGAAGCGGAGATATATTCGGAGTTTGACGCATTGACAAAGGGAAAAACAGCAATATATATTTCTCACCGGCTGGCATCCACTAAGTTCTGTGACAGGATTGCTTTAATCGACGGAACCGGCCTTAAAGAATATGGCACCCATGACGAGCTGATGGAGCAGGGCGGTGCTTATTATGATATGTTTGTAACACAGGGCAAATATTATCAGGAAGGCGGTGATGCGGCATGAAGCATTCCAAGAAAATTAAGCTTGTAATGGGCCTGGTCTGGAGCATCAGTCCCGCTTATTTCTTCCTGCTATTATGTAATTCACTGGTTTTTTCGGGACAGATTCTTGGTAATGTCATTCTTCCGAGGTTCCTCATTGATGAGCTGACAGGAGGAATGGAGCAGGATAAGCTTATCTTCTGGGTAGGAGCCATCGTAGCAAATAATCTTCTATTTGCCTTCTTAAAAAAGACGTTAAAAAGGCTCCTGAATGTAAGGGAAAAAGAAGTATACTGGCAGATTGAAAGGGCATTTGCAAGGAAGATTATGTCGGTGGAGTATTGGAACTTGGAGGACCCTCATTATCTTGATTTAAAGGAACGGGCCTCCTTTGCGATGCAAAATCAAAGCGCTGTATCGAATTTAATCAACTGTACGATTGATTTTCTGAATCAGGCGATAACCGTTATCGGACTTGTCGCCGTAATATTGCAGCTTTCGTGGATATTAATCGTGACCTTGTTTGTTACGATTTTAATCATGATATTGATTCAGGCTTCTTTTGCAGGATACCAGCAGAAGTTCTTTGGCGAAATACTGCCGATAAATCGTAAATACGGTTATTACGCGGATTTATTTTTTGAGAAGACCGGCCACAAGGATTTTCGTTTGTTTGATATGAGAAAGATGCTGGGAGATACCCTTACTTCCTATAATCAGGAGATAAATACGTGGTTTGCATCCTTGTTCAGAAGGATGGGCGTGTTTTTCGGATTGTTCCAGGTGGTAGCGGTGTTTCAGACGGTATTTGCCTATGGCTTTGTGGGAGCCAGGACCTTAGACGGAAGTATCGGTATCGGTGCACTGACGATGTATGTTTCCGCAGCCATTAATTTCTCGTCATCCATCATGAAGCTTGGACAGTCGGTTGTTACTATCTTTCAGATGCTGGGTTATCTTGAACCGTTTGTAGAGCTTATGCATGTGCCGGATGAAGCGCAGTGCAGCGGAACGAAAGTGATTGATAAGGTTCGTTCCATTCGTTTTGAGAACGTGACCTTCTCCTATCCTAAGAGCGACAAGAAGGTGCTAGATGATATATCATTTGAAATTAAGAACGGTGAAAAGGTAAGCATTGTCGGGCTTAACGGTGCAGGCAAAAGCACGGTTGTAAAGCTTTTATGCCGGCTGTATCATCCGGATGCCGGTAAGATATATATTAATGATGCGGATATATTCGAATATGAGCATACATCCTATCTGGCATGCATCGCCGCCGTATTTCAGGATTACAAATTGTTCAACTTCTCCATTCAGGAGAATATCACCTGCAAACCGGCTGCCGAAGAGGATGAGAAAGCATACAGAATCCTTGAGGAAGTAGAGCTTA
>JAEZXP010000248.1 GCA_023419655.1 Bacillota bacterium
AACAGCTTTTTCTTTGAGATAGACATGCTCCAAAGAAATTATAATCTGGAGGACCCGGAGGAAAAGACAAGGTTTTTTAATGAAACGGCTAAGAAGTTATTATATTTTACCGAAGAGTTGGAAAGGAATTTTTATCTTGATGCAGTGGCGAAGGCATATAATATTGATGCCGTTCTCCTTCAGAAGCTGGTAAATAAGCTGGGCTATGGAGCGTATAGAAAAGAACCTGCCGCTGAGAAAAAAACTTATAGTCCGTCAAAAGGCAAAAAAAGCGGAGATGACGGAATTTCAAAGATTCAGAAGCTGCTGATTACATGGCTGACCGAGGAACCTTCATTATTTGATAAGTTGAAGAGTATTATTGCACCGGAGGATTTTGCCGAGGGTATCTATGCAGATGTAGTCGGGCTGGTGTTTGAAGAGTATGGCAAAGAGTCGCAGGTTATCCCTGCAAAAATTATCAGCTGCTTCCACAACTTGGACGAGCAGTCAGAGGTGGCATCCCTCTTCAATGCGGGACTTCTTGGAGAGATGCAGAATGCGGACAGACAAAAGGCGTTGTTTGATACGGTATATCGTCTGAAAGAGGACAGCCTCAACAGACAGAGCTTAAAGGCAATTGAGCATAATGACACGAACCTTTTGCAGGATATTATCCGACAGAAAGCAGATATGAAAAAGAAGATTGCAGAAGCCATAAGGTGAAAATCATGATAAACAGCTGTATTTGCGGCAAATAGCAGGATTTGCATATTTCATTAAATGATGGTTAGAATATAAAAGAGTTAGAGAAGGAAGGATTATCGATGGACGAAAATATTGCAAAATTTACGGAAAGACTAAAGGAATTATTGGCCTTTGCAGAAAAGAAGAAGAATGTCTTGGAATTTCAGGAGGTAAATGACTTTTTTGCAGATATGGAGCTGGACCCTCAGAGAATTGAGAAAATATATGATTATCTGGAGAAGCATAATGTAGACGTTCTTCGGCTGTCCGACGCTGCTGAAGATGAGGACCTCATCGTTGATGAAGAGGATGAAGAGGTCGAAGCCATAGATTTATCCGTTCCGGAGGGCATTAATATAGAGGACCCGGTTCGTATGTATCTGAAGGAAATCGGCAAGGTTCCTTTGCTCACGGCTGAGGAAGAAAACGATTTGGCGAAAAGGATGGAAGAGGGCGATGACTTTGCCAAGAAGCGCCTTGCAGAAGCCAATCTTCGTCTGGTAGTCAGTATTGCAAAAAGATATGTTGGCCGTGGTATGCTGTTCCTGGATTTGATTCAGGAGGGTAATCTGGGACTGATTAAAGCTGTGGAGAAATTCGATTATCGTAAGGGATTTAAGTTCAGTACCTATGCAACCTGGTGGATTAGACAGGCAATAACAAGAGCGATAGCCGATCAGGCAAGAACAATCCGTATACCTGTCCATATGGTAGAAACCATCAATAAGCTGACAAGGGTACAGAGACAGCTTTTGCAGGAGCTGGGAAGAGAGCCTACCCCGGAGGAAATTTCGGATGTTATGGGAATCCCTGTAGACAGAGTAAGGGAAATTCAGAAGATATCCCAGGAGCCGGTATCTCTTGAGACCCCTATAGGAGAAGAAGAGGATAGCCATCTGGGAGATTTTATTCAGGATGATAATGTACCTGTACCTGCTGAGGCAGCGGCCTTCACATTGCTAAAGGAGCAGCTGGTTGAGGTATTGGGAACCCTGGCTGAAAGAGAACAGAAGGTTCTAAGATTAAGATTCGGACTGGATGACGGGAGAGCCAGAACGCTGGAGGAGGTTGGCAGAGAGTTTAACGTAACAAGAGAAAGAATCCGGCAGATTGAAGCCAAGGCACTGAGAAAACTCAGACATCCCAGCAGAAGCAGGAAGCTGAAGGATTATCTCGAATAAACGTCCTATAGTTTAATTTTAAAAGGGCACACAGGTATGGCTATACCTATGTACCCTTTATCTACACGAGTGAGCGGATGGATAACCCTCTCGCAGAATGGAGAAAAAATGCAGCTCTCAAAACGACTTCATGCGGTCACAGAAATGGTTTCGCCGGGTAACCGGGTTGCCGATATAGGGTGTGACCATGCATATACAGCGATTTATTTGATTACGAATAGAATATCACCTTATGTGGTTGCCATGGACATAAACCAGGGACCTCTGGACAGAGCGAAAGACAATGTGGTCAGATTCGGAGTCGGGGATAAGATATCCCTCCGAAAGTCTGACGGCTTACATATGCTGCAGGAGGGAGAGGCCGACACGATACTGATGGCAGGCATGGGCGGAAAACTGATGATTCAGATTCTTACCAGCCGGATGAATATAGTATCCTCCGCGAAGGAGCTGGTCTTACAGCCCCAATCAGAAATCCATCTGGTCAGAAAAACCTTAAAAGAGATGGGATATCTCATAATAAAAGAGAATATGTTGAAGGAAGACGGCAAATATTATGTTATAATGAAACTGAGAATCGGTTCGCTAAATATAAAGGATAAAAAATACCAGCTTGCAAAACAGGAACATATTTATTTTGGCAGACTGCTTCTTGAGGAAAGAAATCCAGTTTTGCTGGAGCATCTGCAAGCCGAGAGACAGCAATACAAGAAGATTTATCATGAATTGATAGCCCTGCCTACAAAACAATCTGTTCAAAGACAGAAGGAACTGGCGGATTTAATCAGGGTGATTGATAGGGCTATTCGTTACTATGGGAGGGAAGAGAATGGATAAGGGTCAAATAGTAAAGATTAAAATAAATAATTCTGAGAGAGAGTATCCTGTTAATACCAGGCTGCTTGATATTGCCGCGGATTACCAGAAGGACGATGGAGCGGATATTATTCTTGCATTTGTTAACGGCAAACTCAGAGAGTTGTTCAAGACGGTAGAGAAGGATTGCACCGTTAGTTTTATTACGACGGCTGACAATGCAGGGCATAAAACCTATATGAGAGGCATGACCCTGGTATTATTGAAAGCCTTTTATGCGGAATTTGGCAGAGAGGATGTAAATAAGGTGTCACTGGAGTATTCCCTGGGGAATGGCTTATATTTTGATTACAATGGGAAGCTGCCCTTGACAAAGCAGAGAATAGAGGCTGTCAAATTAAAAATGCAGACACTGATAGAAAAGGATATTCCTTTTGTCAAACGGAGTATCGGAACCGACGACGCAATGGAGCTGTTCTCCCGCTATAAGATGTATGATAAGGAGAAGCTCTTCAAGTACCGCCGTGTATCGAAGGCGAATATATATAGCCTCGACGGATTCGAGGATTACTATTATGGATATATGCCGCCAAGTACGGGTATGCTCAAATACTTTGATTTGCAGCTCTATGAGGAGGGATTTATTCTTATACTGCCCAGAATGAAAGAGCCTACAGTTGTAGAACCATTTATACCAAGGAATAAGCTGTATATTACTTTAAGAGAATCCAACCAGTGGGCAAAGATGATGGAGATTGAAAATGTAGGGGCACTGAATGACCTGATAGCGCAGGGAAAGCTGAATGATTTGATTTTGGTACAGGAAGCGCTTATGGAGAAGAAGATAAGCGGTATCGCCGAAGCAATCAAGCAGGCGAAGGACAGAAAAATTATCATGATTGCAGGGCCGTCCTCCTCAGGAAAGACTACTTTTTCCCACAGGCTTTCTATTCAGTTAAGAGCCCATGGATTAAAGCCATATCCGGTTGCAGTGGATAATTATTTTGTAGATAGAGAAAAAACGCCTAAAGATGAATTTGGCAATTATAATTTTGAAAGCCTGCATGCGATTGATTTGGAATGCTTCAATAAGGATATGTCTGACCTGATGAACGGTAAATCCGTTGACCTGCCCGTATTTGATTTTGTTGCAGGCAGGAGGGAATATAAAGGAAAACCGATTAACATTGGCAGTGATGGAATTCTGGTTATAGAAGGCATCCACGGTCTCAATGATGCGCTGTCCTATTCGTTGCCAAGAGAAAGCAAATATAAGATTTATATCAGTGCGCTGACTCAGCTGAATATAGACGAGCACAACCGGATACCTACGACTGACGGCAGGATGCTTCGCAGAATGGTCAGGGATGCAAGGACAAGAGGAACCTCTGCCCAGACGACCATATCCATGTGGCCCTCCGTAAGAAGGGGCGAGGAAGAGAATATATTCCCATTCCAGGAGGATGCGGATATCATGTTCAATTCCGCCCTGATATATGAGCTGGCAGTATTAAAGCTATATGCCGAGCCTATCTTATTCGGAGTGGATAGGGATAGTGAGGAATATATAGAAGCTAAAAGATTATTAAAGTTCTTAGATTATTTTATAGGAGCTCCAAGTGATGCGGTTCCTATGAATTCCATATTGAAAGAATTTGTGGGAGGAAGCTGTTTTAAAGTATGAGCAGCACGATAAGCCGGGTTCTGTCTCGAATGGTCATCTATCTTGACCGTATGTTACCATACGGCTCCAGTACCGGCTCTCACCGATACTACGCAGCCTACCCGAAAGCACGGCGGGCAACCGTATCGCTTTCTGTTCGGCTTTGCTTCGGGTGGGGTTTACATCTGCCCCTTCTGTTACCAGAAGGGCGGTGGTCTCTTAAGCCACCTTTCCATCCTTACCACAGATAAGAAAATCTTACCATGGCGGTTTATTTCTGTTGCACTAGCCTTGGAGTCGCCTCCACCGGATGTTATCCGGCACCCTGCCCTGTGAAGCCCGGACTTTCCTCACTTAAAAAAGTGCGACCATCTGTGCTACTCACATTAGGTATTCTAACATGGCGAATGACAAAAGTAAATGAAAACCGCTGCCAATTTACGCGAATAAGCGGATTCATGGTATATTCTATATACGATATTGAAGAAAGGCTTGGTTATTATGGAACTGGTGAGCATACTTGTTATTGATGACGACAAAGAAATAGCGGATTTAGTGGAAATATATCTTGTAAGTGAGGGATACAGGGTACTAAAAGCAAATAGTGCACAGGAAGGTCTCAGATATCTTGCAGAAGAGGACATTAAGCTGGTGCTCCTTGATATTATGATGCCGGGTATGGATGGCTTAACCCTGTGCAGCAAAATCCGTGAGACCAATACGGTGCCCATTATTATATTAAGTGCAAAATCCGGTGACCTGGATAAGATAATCGGTCTGGGAACCGGGGCCGATGATTACGTCACAAAGCCGTTCAATCCTCTGGAGCTTACAGCCAGAGTAAAGTCCCAGCTTAGAAGATATACCAAGTTTAATCCGCAGTTTCAGAATGAGAGGCTGGATAAGGAGATTGTCCTGGACCATTTGATTATTAATAAAGAAAATCATAATGTTAATGTCTACGGCAAAGATGTTAAGCTGACTCCGATTGAATTCGATATACTATATCTTCTTGCCAGCAATGTGGGAAAAGTGTTCTCGGCCGATGAGATATTCGAACGGGTATGGAATGAGAAAATGTATGATGCCAACAATACCGTTATGGTTCATATCAGAAGAATAAGAGAAAAGATTGAGATGGATTCAAGGAATGCCCAGATAATAAAAACCGTATGGGGAGTAGGTTATAAGATTGAACAATAATGTATTTAAAAGCTTTCGATTCGAGATAGTACTATACAGCCTGTTAAGCCTGCTTTATACTTTGCTTTCGCTGGCTGTTATCTGCATAGGTACATATATTATATCCGGAGAAGGAATATGGGAGCTTACAGGTGCAGGTGCGGTATTTGCATCAATCATAAATATCACCCTAGGAGTAGCTCTTTTTATCTTATATTTTTTACTTCTCACAAGAAAATTTGTCATCTATATCCGGGAGATTTCCAGAGGAATTAATGAGATATCCATGGGAAATCTGGACAGCAGGATTGTAATAAAGAATGAAGATGAATTTGCTCTGATAGCGGACAAGCTTAATAAAATGGCGGATGACATTAAGGAAATCATGGAAAATGAGCGGCGCAGTGAAGAGGTAAAGAACGATTTTATAACCAGTGTGGCCCATGACCTTCGTACGCCCTTAACGTCCATCATCGGTTATCTGGATTTGGTCGCTACTAAGCAGCTGACAGACGAGGTTAGAAAAAACTATATCGAGATTGCATACAGTAAATCAAAACGACTGGAAAAACTGATTGAGGACCTTTTCACCTATACGAAATTTAACTTCGGAGAAGTAAAAGCCATCTATGGTGAGGTGGATATGGTAAAGCTTATAAACCAGCTTCTAGATGAGTTTTATCCAAGCTTTGCAGAGAGCAATCTGGAATATGTATTCAAGACCAGTCACAATAGTGCTGTAATCCTTGCAGATGGCGGCCTCCTTGCAAGAGCTTTTGCAAATCTTATCAGCAATGCCATAAAGTATGGAAAAGGCGGAGAGAGGATAGAAATCAATCTGACAAAAGAGGACGATAAGGCGACAGTAACCATTACGAATTATGGAGAAGTCATTCCGGAGAAGGATTTGGACAAGATATTTACAAAATTCTACCGGGTAGAATCCTCCAGGTCCAGTGAAACAGGAGGCAGCGGACTGGGGCTTGCGATTGCCTACAGTATCATATCCCTGCATGGGGGAGGTATATATGCCACGAGCACAGAGAAAAGCACAATCTTTACAGTAGAGCTGTTAAATGAAGCAAAAAATAATTGAGCCGCCGGCAATGTGAGCATATGCATCCATACCGGCGGCTTCAATTAGCAAAATTATGAAAACGGAAGAAGAAAAATATACGTATATTATACCATATAATCCGATTTTTGATAGTACTTTTTGAAAATTTAAAATATTGTTAACATCTTGATAATGTGTCAGATAATTAAATCTTTTATCTTTTGTGATATTCGAAGGCGCTGATAGATAGCCGCATAGGTTATAGCATCCATCCCATCAATATAATTCTCAGGGAAATTTTTATTCAACCCCTTATCTTTTAACAGGTGAGCAGCTTTATTATATGCTATGGCCGCTTCCTCCTGCGTTTTATATCTTCCTATTATATAATCCCCGTTTATATGTATTCTTGACTGATAGACAGGCAGGCCTTTCTTAAAAAATCTTGATACCCCGTGATATGAATTAATTACTTCTATATTAGAATAGCGATAATCTGTATTGTCACCATTGACAAAAAGAAAGTCCCTTCCCGGTACGGCGTAATTTTTGATGCCATAGCGGGATAGAAGATTAATCTGCATTCCGTATTCCGATGTAAAAAGATGTCCTCCCCGCTTTGATATCTTATGTCTGGCATAATAAAATAAATCCTCGGCATCAAATTTAAGGGCAGTATCCCTATCTATATAATATAAGAAGTAACGCTTTTGAATATAGATAGGATTCTTAATATAAATCCTGTTATCTCTTACATTCATCAGGACTATCCACTTATGGAAAGGCAGAAGGCAGGAGGAAGGATAATTTTCAATATTCCAACGGGAGGAAGGAGCAAGAACCTGTCCCGCCAGTGTATATGCTTTATGAGCTTTTAACTCGGTAGAATAGCTTCCGAGGCTTATATGCTTACCAAGATAGGTAATAGAAGCTCTATAATAGGACATGCCATTTTTTCTGCATGCAGAATATACCCCTGGCAGCATAGCAATCACCATACCTTTCTTGATATCTGTAAACTTTGGATATCCGACACAATATTTGTAGAATAAAATGATTTGCTTTACTATCTTTTGTAACTATATCAGATTATTAAATATGCCGCAAGGATGAGTATTATAATGTAAAATATTAATAAAATATTACATTCCAAGACTGTAGTATTACCCTAAAAGTACCAAATAATCGTACTATTTCAGTAGAATATGAATAACTTTTTATTAACCGGAATAAAATAATTAATATAATCGTAATAATTTGTTAAAATATACTTGTTGGAAATTCATAAAAAGACAGATAAAAATTATAATTATTTTAGTTGTAATGCCTATTAATGCCATAATATGGTAAAACTTAATCGTTGTATCTTACGAATTTCTAATTTTCTTATTGACACTAAAAATTATGAGACATATAATGCACCTTAGCATTACAGCGATAACCAATATATGTAAAAATGCAGTTGGCCTGCAGGCAGGTTAAAATTAGCCCTAAAGCAGGTTAACTGGAAAGAAGAGAGGATTATTTAGTATGACAATTATAAATTCGTTTCTTCAAAGGAGAAAGCTGCGGGAATTTCACCATGGAATATATATGGTGTTTGCAGCGTATGTGTTATCAATCCTTTTGCTTGTTATCGGATCGGATACGTTATATAATATCAAATCCAAGGCAGATGGTTTGGAGATGCAATCTGATGAAGTAAGCCAGGTAGCAATACCAAATGAAGTACAGGCAATCACAGACCCATACGGTATTGATGATGGCCGGCAGGAGATATATCCGATAGAATACCGGTATCATTACAGGCAGGGATATCTTCAAAAATACCAGCAGGAGAATCAAAGCCAATTGGCCGGCATAGCATTGGATGATACGAACTGGCTGCTGGGATTTGCCATGAGTACAGAGGAATACGGCCGGCTGCTTAACCTTATGAATCAAAATGAGGTGTTTGCAGAAAGTGAAGAGAAGACGATTTCAAGCTTTTCAACGGATACAAAAAAGTTTTCCCTGACGAAGGATGAGGTACAGATGCTGGAGCAGATTGTTGAGGCAGAGGCCACAGGAGAAGATATGAAAGGCAAGATATTGGTTGCCAATGTTATATTTAACAGAACCCTGGATGATGAATTTCCCGACACCATACAGAAAGTTATATTCCAAAAAGTTGGAGGAGACTATCAGTTTTCACCCATAGCCGACAAGAGATACTGGAAGGTCAAGGTAACAAAGGAAACAAAGGAAGCCGTTCAAAGGGCTATGGATGGTGAGGATTATTCGGAAGGAGCCTTATATTTTATGGCAAGAAAGCTTGCGAAGAAAAGCAACGTAAAATGGTTTGATAATAATCTGAAATGGCTTTTTAAGCATGGAGAGCATGAGTTCTACAGATAAAAAATTACTTTAATACTGGAATCTCAAGATGAGATATGATATAATCCGCCCTAACAGGCGGATTATTCCGTTTTAATAGAAGACGAACGGCTTGCCGTTTGCCGTTGTTTCATCTAACAATATCATATTGAATAAAGGGGACTTAAAGATTATGAATCGAATGTATCATAGTACAAGAAACAGCGATATACAGGTCACAGCATCCTATGCAATTCTTCAGGGACTATCTCCGGACGGAGGACTTTTTGTGCCGGCATCCATACCACAGCTGGATGCGCCGATTGAGGAGCTTTTCCGTATGAGCTATCAGGAGCTGGCCTATGAGGTGCTGAAGCTTTATCTGACGGATTATACGGAAGAAGAATTAAAGGATTGTATCAATAAGGCATATGATGATAAGTTTGATACTTCTGAGATGGCACCTCTTAAGACAGTGGGAGGACGGCACTATCTGGAGCTGTTTCACGGAGCAACCATTGCGTTTAAGGATATGGCCCTTTCGATTCTGCCCCATCTTCTTACAAAGGCGGCAAGAAAGAATAATATATCCGATGAGATAGTAATTCTTACGGCAACCTCGGGAGACACGGGAAAGGCTGCTTTGGCAGGCTTTGCAGATGTGGAAGGGACGAAGATTATCGTATTTTATCCGAAGGACGGGGTAAGCAGGGTTCAGGAGAAGCAAATGGTTACCCAGAAAGGGGACAACACCTATGTAATCGGAATCCGCGGTAATTTTGACGATGCACAGACCGGAGTAAAGAATATATTTAATGACAGAGAGCTGGAAGAGCGAATGAAGGCGGCAGGATACAGATTCTCCTCTGCAAATTCCATTAATATCGGCCGGCTGCTTCCCCAGATTGTATATTACATTTACTCCTATGGAGAGTTATATAAAAGGAACGAGATATCAAAGGGAGAAAAGATTAATTTTGTAGTTCCCACCGGAAACTTCGGAAATATCTTAGCCGCATATTATGCAAAGCAGATGGGACTTCCCATCGATAAGCTGATATGTGCCTCCAATGACAATAAGGTGCTGTTCGACTTCTTTAAAACCGGCGTATATGACCGTAACCGTGAATTCATTCTGACGATATCCCCTTCGATGGATATCCTTGTCTCCAGTAATCTGGAGCGGCTGCTCTATCATGTTGCAGGAGAAGACAGTAAAAAAACCATGGAGCTGATGCAGGCTTTAGGAAGCAGCGGAAGATATGAGATAACCCCTGCGATGCGACATAACCTGGAGGGATTTATCGGAGGGTATGCGACAGTGGATGAAACAAAGGCTGCCATCAATAAGATATACACTGAAACAGGATATGTTATGGATACCCATACGGCGGTGGCGGCAAGTGTATATGATAAATACCTTGAAGAAGAAAGAGACGATACAAAAACGGTTATCGTATCGACAGCCAGTCCTTATAAATTCGCAGAAAGCGTCCTTGAGGCCATCGGTCAGAGTACCATACCGGAGGATGATTATGAGCAGGCAATGCTGCTTAAGGAGATGTCGGGGACTCCGATACCGGGTGCGGTGGAGGAGATACATTTTGCAGGAATCAGGCATGACCGGATATGTGAATCGGATAAAATGAGTGCAATAGTGGAGGAAATTCTTAAAATAATCTAATTATGACAAAAGCATGACATAAATTTGACACATCCGAGGTGCATTATGTATTCATAGTCAAAGCAAATCAGACAGGAACCGTATGGCACGGCTCTATGGAGACAGGTGAAGTCACATCCTATATACAACTAAATCTGCTTCAGGAAAAATGCCATATGGAGAATGTGAGGAATAAGGGGTTATCCCTGCAAGAATTTGACTACAATATAGTCGTCTGACACAGATTGTTAGGGCTATAAAGGGGAATAGGCCAAAACTGGTAATTTATCCAAAATCAGAGATAAAAGGACTTGACCTTTTTTACCTTTATTGTTATAATCATCTTGTTGTTTGAATGATTATATTGAGGCGTTTCTTTCTCTTGATTTACGGGGGTTGCAGACGCAAAAATATAATACTAAACCATATATTTTAAGGAGGAAGTAAGAATATGAAGACAAAATTCTTTAAGAAGTTGTCCTTCGTTCTGGCATTTGCGATGGTTCTTTCCGTATTCGCTCCTGCCGCTGGAGCTTTCGCTGCTGCAAAGCCGAAACTCAATTCTACCAACAAGTACTTACATCTTGGCGTAGATAAACTGGACGAATACAACTTCAACATTTCCGGCAAAGGAAAAGGTTGGAAATATTATTGGGAATCTGCTAACGAAGATGTTGCAGTAGTTAACGAGAAGAACGGTGTTACAACTGCTACAGGCGTTGGTAAGACAAAAGTAACTGTTACAATTACAGACAAGGATAAGGAAGTTGTAGCTAAACTTTCCGCAACCGTTACTGTAAGAGATAACATCAAAACAGTTAAGATTAGCAATCCGGTAGAGAAGCTGGCTGTTGGTGAAGAGCATGACTACAACAGAAGCTATACAACAGTATCCGGAAGCACAAAGAAGACTTCTGCCATCACCAGATGGACAGTAAATTCTGACAAAGCTACCATCAATGACAGTGGTGTATTCGTAGCTACTGAAGCTGGTGAGTATGAAGTTACAGCTCGTTCATTCCAGTCAAAGGCTAAATATGAAGATTGGCAGAAAGATGCTGAGAAGTATGCTGATTATGTATTAGCTACTGATACTACTAAAGTAACCGTTGCAGGTTCTATGGTAGAAGCTAAGCAGGTTGACGAAGATACGGTTAAAGTTTTCTTTGATTCCGCTATGGAAGGTGCTGATAAGGAACTTAAGTTATATCAGAGAGTTGGTACAACAGACGTTCTTCAGCTTGTTAAAGAGGTAAAGATGGCTGATGATAAGAAATCAGCTGAAATGACAGTATATGTTCCGTTTACACAGGAAGCTACTTATGTAATAAAGCACACTGGATTAGAGGATGTGTCATTTGTAGCAGCCAGAAGGAAAGCAGAAGATGTTGCATACATTAAAGTAGATACTAACAGAGCAGAAATTGGTAAGTCTACTGAAGTTGTTGTAAAGGTATTCAATGCTAATGATGTAGATATTACTACTCCTGATTTAGCTAACAGAGTCTCTATCGAAGCAGAAGAAGTAGCTAATACACATTTTGATGGTAGATTTATAACCATATGGGAAGAGAATAAGGCTGTTAAGGTTACAGCAACTTATCACACCTATGTATGGAATGAAACAACCGGCGAAGAAATGGGTAACCTTCAGGCTGCTGGAGTAATTATAGGCGTGAATCCTGATTCAACTAATATTACAGGTTTAGCTGCTTGGACAATTGTTCAGGAAAAGGCAGATGGCACATTTGCTCCTAACTTTGATGATGTTAAACAGGTTATAGCTGCTGAAGATTCAGGGTATGCATTATTTGTTAAGCTTAATACAAAGACTGGTAGCAGCACAAGTTCAGTTAACTCTTTTGACAATCAGGATGATTTCGAGTTAGAATCTTCTAATGATGAGGTTATGATTGTTGATCCTATAACTGGCAGATTATATCCTAATAAACAGGGTAGTGTCACAGTTGTTGTAAAATATGGTAAAGAGGATAAGACACCGGTAGGTGCAATTTCCATTACTGTTGGTCCTAAGTCAAAAGCATCAAACTTAGTTTTAGGAACCACTTCAATAACATTATCTAATGTTATTG
>JAEZXP010000257.1 GCA_023419655.1 Bacillota bacterium
AGCAGGCACAGTCGCTTCAATTGGAATTAGGCTGTCCGATAAGTAAGGCGATTATTACGCCGAATGGTATTAACACGGAGAACTTCAAGAACATTCCCAAAAAGGATAAGGACGACCCTTATATTCATGTCGGGGCAATTCTGAGGGTAACCCCCATCAAGGATGTAAAGACGATGATTACGGCATTCTATTATGCCCATAAGAAGGAGCCGAGGCTAAAGCTGTGGATAATGGGACCGATTGATGAGGACCCGCAGTATGCGGATGAATGCTTTGGTCTGGTAAAAACCTTGAACGCCGAAAACATTGAATTTACAGGACGAATCAACACCATGGATTACATCGGCAGGATGGATATGACGATTTTAACCAGCATCAGTGAAGGACAGCCCCTTACAATACTGGAGGGATTCGCAGCTAAAAAGCCGTGTATAGCTACCAATGTAGGGAATTGCTACGGCTTGATTCACGGTGAAAATGACCCCTTTGGGGCCGCGGGAATCGTCGTATCGGTGATGAATATATCGGAGATTTCCGGTGCGATTTTGAAGCTGGCAGGAGACCCAAAGCTTATCCGGCAGATGGGAGAGAACGGATACAGGCGGCTTATGTACAAATATAAAAATGAATATATGGTTGATACGTACAGGAAGATTTATATGACCCTGGCAGAAATGAGTAAGGCAGCCTACACAGAAGAGCTGCTTTCGATAGCAAATAACCGGTAGAAGGAGAACCAGACATGGCAGGCATTGGTGTACAACTGAACAAGATATTTGATAAGCATACGATAACCTCGTCAATCTACGGCATCGGCTTTAGCTTTGCCCATACAATAGCACCGGTGCTGGTCGTTATCGGGTGTTTGTTTGCCATGTTTAAGGTGCTTCGATTTGATACGGTAGGATACATCGACAGGGAGACCTTTTCCTGTACCATATTGTATATTTTTATCTTTGGTTTGCTGACCTCGTCGCCATTTAATTCGGTTTTATCAAAGTTTCAAACAGACCGGATTTATGAGCAAAGATATGAGGATATCAGACCGTGTATCTATGTGGGATTAATTACGAATCTTACGTTTTCATCAATTGCAGCAATTCCGTTTTGTATCTATGCGATTGTTGTGGGGGGCATTGAGGTATATTATGTATTTACAGGATACATGGGGTACCTGGGCTTTACACTGACCTTATCGACCATGATTTATAATTCTATTCTGAAACAGTATCGAAAGATATTCTTATATTTTACCTACTCCATGATTGCGTCATTTTTACTGTCTTTGCTGTTTCACTTTATAGCAGGATTTTCCATTACCTACAGCATGCTTTTGGCACTAACCATAGGCTTTATGCTGATCGCTGCGCTGGAATTATCCAATGTGTTAAGGTATTTTACGGCGAACAGCCGCAGATACAGAGATGTTCTTGGCTATTACCGGAGATACTGGAAGCTTATTGTATCGAATTTCTTATACACACTAGGATTGTTTGCCCATAATTTTGTTTTTTGGACACAGCCGTGGAAGCTGGTTGTAAGAAATACCTTTGTATGTAATCCGTCCTATGACATGGCCTCCTGTCTTGCGATGTTTACGAATATTTCAGCCAGTGTATTTTTTATATCCAGGGTTGAGATGCATTTTCATGACAGGTACAAGAACTATATCGAAGCGGTTATCGGCGGCAAATTGGATACGATTGAGAAAAATAAGCGCAGAATGTTCCAGGGCCTTTCCTCACAGCTTCTCACACTGGCACATCTGCAGTTTATCGTATCGGTAATTGTTTATTTTATTGCGGTTATTATCTTACCGGTTGTTGGATTTTCAGGCTTAATCATGGATATCTATCCGCAGATGGCCGTGGGATACTTCATATCCTTTTTGATGTATTCGGAATTGCTATTCCTGTATTATTACGATGACCTGACGGGTGCGCTTATCAATGGCGTGATTTTTGCAGTAGTTTCCATCGCCGGTTCGGTCATGGCGGCAGGGTTAAGCTCCATATGGTTTGGTGCGGGCTTTACGGCAGCGGCATTTCTGGCTTTCAGTTTCTCATATTTCCGGCTCCGCTGGATTGAGAAAAATATCGATACGCATATTTTCTGCAAAGGTACAATTATCCGGCAGGTGAACGAAGAGATGCCAAGGCCGGATATCTATAATAAGACAAATCTTTTACAAGCTGCGGCTAAGAAAAGTTAAGGAAAGAGGAGGAATCATATGTCAATTGCACTGAGAATTCTGGTGTGTATATCGGGTGTTGTACTTATGTTTATTGCCAGAAAAGCCAATATAGCAAGGAAAATGACGGAGAGGCAAAGCTTATTCTGGATTTTAGGGGGAGTCATTATTATTTTGTTTGGTATTATTCCCCGGCTGGTATTTATCGTCTCGGATTTTTTCTCCGTAGATTATCCGCCGTCCATCATCTTTGCAATTTCCATCATGCTGTTGTTCTATGGTATCTTTAGCTGTTATAAGACCAACGCAGAGCTTATCTCCAAGGTTCAGGAGCTGGCAATGCAGATTTCTCTGTTAAATGATGAGAATGCGGAGCTAAAGAATAGTATCATGAAAGAAAAGCATACAAAAGAAGAGGATTCGGATAGGAAAGAATGATTATCCGTTTTAACAATGAGGTAAGCGATGAAGAAAAAACTGTTGTTTGTTATCAATACGATGGGGCGGGCCGGGGCCGAGACGGCACTTATCGAGCTTATGAGGAAGCTGGATTCCATGGGAGGATATGAAATTTCTCTTTATTCGATTATCCCCTGCGGCGAATTATTTGACAGGGTGCCGGAAAATGTCCGCATCTTGAATAAGCATATCCGTAAAAGTCCGGTGTTATCCGGTGCAGGCCGTATACGAATTGCCCGGACAGTGATGGCTTCGTTTTTTTACCGATTAACAGGCTTTCGTCTGCTGGGTTATATGGTTAAAAACATCAGGGAGCAGAAGGCAATAGGCCGCAGGCTCCAGTACGATAAGCTTCTGTGGAGGCTTCTTGCAGACGGAAAGCCCCGGGTAAAGGAAAGCTATGACTTGGCCGTATCGTATATTGAGGGGGCGGCCGCCTACTTTGTATCGGATAAGGTGGATTCGAAACATAAGGCGGCGTTTATCCATATTGACTATGAACAGGCAGGCTATACGCCTTTAATGGACCGAGACTGCTATAGCAGAATGGACAGGATATATGTGGTGTCCGAGGCCGTTGGTGAGAAATTCTGCAAGGCATATCCGCAGTATAGGGATAAGGTAAAGCTTTTTAGGAATCTTCTTGACAGGGAGGCAATACTGGAAAAGGCGAAAGCAGGAGCAGGCTTTACCGATGCGTTTGACGGAATAAGGCTGGTGACGGTGGGTCGGCTTCATTATCAGAAGGGATATGTTATCGCCATCGAAGCCCTGTCAAGAATTATTCGAGACGGCTACAACGTACGATGGTATATCATCGGAGAGGGCATGGAACGGGCCAATCTGGAGACACTGATAAAGAAGTACGGCGTAGAGAAAGAATTTATCTTGATGGGAATGCAGGACAATCCGTATCCTTATGTGGCACAGGCAGATATCTATGTCCATGCAACCCGGTTTGAAGGAAAGAGTATAGCAATTGAAGAAGCGCAGATATTAGGAAAGGCGATTGCCGCATCAGACTGTACGGGAAATACGGAACAGATTGAAACTGGATATGACGGGATTTTATTCCCGCTGAATGCAGATAATCTGGTTCGGGAGCTGGAGCGGCTCATCGACAATCCGCAGATACGAAAAGAATATGAAGAGCATGTAATGGCAAAAAAACTTGAATATCCTGAGGACCTGAATGATATGCTGACAATGCTGGAAGAACAGGGGGAAAAATAATATATGAATAAGGTATTGATTATCATTCCTGCATTTAATGAAGAAAAAAATCTGGACAGCTTGTTTGAAAAATTATGTACGCCAGAGATAAGAAGCTTTGCGGATATCTTAATTATTAATGATGCTTCCAGCGACCAGACGGGGGTTATAGCAGGCACGTACGACGTGCTTTTAGTAACCCATGTATTTAACCTTGGATATGGTTCTGCCCTCCAGGTAGGCTATAAATATGCAGTACGGCATAATTATGAATATGTTATCCAGATGGATGCCGACGGACAGCATAGCGTGGATAATATCGCACATCTGTATAAATGCCTTACGACACCGGATTCAGACGGAAACATACCGGATATCGTCATCGGCTCAAGGTTTGTGGAAGGCAGCCAGTCCTTTAAAATATCCTTTATAAAGAAGGTATCCTTAGCCTGGTTTTCCTGGCTGATTAAGGTGCTTACCAAAAAGGTAATCAAGGACCCGACCTCCGGGTTACAGGGCCTGAACAGAAGGGCTTTCAGTTATTATTCCGAATATGGCAATTTTGATTTTTATTATCCGGACGCCAATATGATTATTCAGATGCTTCTTTTGGGTTATAATGTTAAGGAAACCACATCAATCATGTATGAAAGAACAGCCGGTATCAGTATGCATACGGGCCTCCTCAAGCAGATTATCTATATGATGATTATGCCCCTTAGTATATGGACCATTGTAATCCGGGTGAAAAGAGGATTACAAAAATAATGAAGGTCAGAAAGGTAATATCGTATGCCTCCAAAGAAAAAGATAAAATGGATTCCTCTTCCCAGAAGTGAAAAGGCAGAAGAACTGAATAATCCTTACTGCGGCTTGTATTCGATTTTTCGTCTGTATGCAGAGAGCATAGTATGCAAGGATGAGGGCGTCAGCCTTGAGGAGCTTGCAATTGATTCCAGCCAGAGAATTTGTCTTGTCGAGATAAACCTGATTCATTTTAATGATAAGCCCTTATCGGATGATGCACTGCAAAACATTGAGCGGATATTTAAGTATTTTATAGCGCATGGAAAGCAGATGATTCTACGGTTCGTATATGACTGGGACGGCAAGGGTATCGTAAGTGAGCCGAAGGATATAGAGGATATACTTGGACATATGGCACAGCTGGCCCCCCTTTTAAAGGGATACGAACGGCATATCTATATTATTCAGGGACTTTTTATAGGAAGCTGGGGGGAGATGCATAATTCCCGTTATCTGAATGAAAGAAATATTTCTCGTCTGGCAAGGCAGCTCTATGATTGTTCCGGAGACAGCACGCAGATTGCCCTGCGGTGTCCCAGCTACTGGAGAATGATATTTAAAACATACGACCCGTTGAATGATGAAACGGCCTTCAGTAAGTTTATGGGTGCGAGATTTTCCCTTTTTAATGACGGGATGCTGGGCTCAGAGACGGATTTTGGAACCTATGGCAATTGCCATGCCAAAGAGGCCGTAAGCTACAGTGAGAGGTGGATAAGACAGGACGAGCTGGAATTCCAGAACAAATTATGCCGGTATGTATCCAACGGCGGAGAAGTAATCAATCATAATGAATACAATGACACAGCACCATCGATTGAGGCATTGCGAACGATGCGGGTATCCTACCTGCACGCTGAGTACGATGAGCAGGTGCTGAACAAATGGAAAGCAAGCAAATCCGGATTGCCGGATTCTCTATGGAAGGATAAATCTGCCTTTGAATATATAGCAGCCCATCTGGGTTACCGCTTTGAGATAAAGGATGTGAAGCTGAACATCTCTTCAAAAAAAGGCAATAATATAAAGATAAACAGTAAGATTTGCAATACGGGATTTGCTCCCTGTTATCACAGATTTGATGTAAAATTTGCCATACGAAGGCGGGCATATACGGAGCTTTTCGAGTATGATGCGGATACGGACACCCGGTTTTGGATGCCCGGGGATACCATAGAGATAGAGGCAGAAATACCGGCGGACAGGCTGCAGGATAATAAATATATAGTATGTGCCGGTATCTTTGACCCAAGGTCGGACAGGCATATAGAGCTTGCAAATACGTTCTCTTCGGCAGATTATAAGGGATATTACAGTATCGGCAATATCGTTGTGTATTAAATAATATTACCAGGATGGGAAGGACAGCTTATGGCAGATGGGTTATTAAATGTTGTTATAATTGCAAAGAGAAATACTTCTCTGAGATTTTTGCATACGCTGGAGAGTATCAAAAGTCAGGTCTATACTCCTGTCCATATAATCGTAGTGGATGCAAATGAGCAAAACAGTATGTACAGCCTGGGGCTGCAGGAGGATTTATCCTCCTATCCGGAAGTGGAATATCTTAATCTGGGTCAAACCTTATCCACAGGGGAGATGCGAAATTACCTTCTGGATTATCTGGAAGGGGAATATATAGCGTTTCTAAACGATAATGATACCTGGGATATGATTATGGCATTGACCCAGATTGAGCATATGAAAAGTGAACCGCTGGCAGCAGGAGCCTGTGCAAACGGTGTATTAACAGATGAGAGAAAGTCCGGCAATCCGGTGGAACCTTTAATAGAGGATACGGTACATAATCCTGCAAAATGGGTTTTATATAATCCTGTAAAGATGTCTGCTCAAATTATATACCGTACAAAAGCTGTTAAGGAAGCGGGAGGATTTGATACGCAATTTTCCTGGTTATGCGATGCGGATATGGTGCTTCGCCTTAGCAGGAATAATAAAATTCTTCTTTCTCCGATATTCCTGTGTGAATGCCTGCTGACGTCCGCTCAAAGTAATTATGAATTGGAGCTTTATTATGATTTCAGGAATTTGAGAATAAAGCATATGGATTATTTTCTTGTCGATAAGCGGCTGACACAGGAGTTTTACGCAATGATGCGCCGTTTGGCGAGGAAGAACTATATGTGGCTGGACCTTTTCCTGTATGCAGTCATGTATTTTATTAAAGGACCGTTTCGGACCATGGGCTTTCTATTAAGAAAGCTGGGTAATATGGTTTATTATATAATCCGGTGGATTGTAAGAGGCCTTTCTCTGATGAAAGAAAGATTACGGATTAGGATGCATACGGCCAGAATATCGGGGGGCGGTAAGGTCAGGCCGAAGGCGGCAAAGCAAAGAAAGCTGTCAAAGAAAAGAGGAGAGCTGGAGTTAAGCTTTGTGTCGGCGAAGCAATATAATGAAAAAAATTCACTTGCCTATGTATTTAACCACCGGTTAAAAAAGGTTGTGATTCCGGAGCATGTTACGGTTATTAAGAAGGGAATGTTCTATGGCTGTGACCAATTGGTTTTGGTAGAGATTCCGGATACTGTTCAGGAGATTGAGGCGCATGCATTTCAAAACTGTATGAATCTGAGGCGTGTAATCTTTCAGGATAAAGGCAGGCTTAACAGGATAGGAGAGTATGCTTTTGCAGGCTGCGGACTGCTTAAGGAGATGAATCTGCCGTCATCGGTTACACAGGTAGGAGCTTATGCATTTGCCGGTTGTTATTCATTAATAAGACTACTGTTCGGCAATAGAAATCTCTTTCCTACATCCATTCAAAAGATACCAAGATTCACTTTTGCGGGCTGCAGAAGCTTAGAGTCTGTGGAATTTGAGCCAAATAGTATTTTGGAGACAATCGAGGAGGGGGCATTTTTGGGATGCCATAATCTGCAGAGGATAATCGTAACAGGAAGGTTAAAGAGGCTGGGAGAGTATGCGTTCGCTTACTGCAACTGCCTGGAATCAATTGCACTGCTGCAGGTTGACTCCGTAAGAGTTATCGGAAAGAGTGCTTTTATGTACTGTGAGGCTTTGCCTTATTTTCAGATGCCCAATGAGCTGGAAAGAATTCGAAGCCGTACCTTTTATGGCTGTTCCAAATTGAAATTCATTAAGATACCGAAAAAGGTTCTTTCAATAAACCAGTATGCATTTAGAAAATGTGCCTTACTTTCAGAGGCACTGATGCTTTCGGGAGATATCATGATTTCACCGACTGCATTTGACAGCCACACCGAATTAAAGATTCAGGAAAGTATAAATACCGATAAAAACTAAGTCTGCCATTAAACCAAAAGAGAGGCATGTTATCTTACGATGAATTCAGAAGAAAAGAAGAACTATATATACAATATTATTTACCGCTTGTCCATCTGCATCCTGCCCCTTATCGTAACCCCTTATGTTGCAAGGGTACTGGGAGCGGATAATGTGGGCATGTATGCATTTTCCAGTACGGTGGCCTGTTATTTTATAATGTTTGCCAAGCTGGGACTTGATAATTACGGCAACAGAAGCATTGCATCCTGCCGGGATGATGTGAATAAGCGGAGCAGGGTTTTTTGGGGCATCTTTACCCTGCAGATAATTACATCCGTTTTGTCGGTTGCCATCTATATCATCCTGATATTCACAGTTTTTGGTGACAATAAAATCATATACTGGATTCAGCTTATGTATGTGGGCTCTGCTTTGTTTGACTTTAGCTGGTTTTTCTATGGTATGGAGCGGTTCCGACTGACGGCGGTACGAAGCGTTGTATCCCGGACGCTGATTATTATCTTGGTCTTTGTCTTTGTGCATTCGGAGAAGGATTTGCTGATTTATACCGGCATCATGTCAGCATGCTTTTTACTGGAGCAGCTGCAGCTTGTCCCTTTTTTGTTTCGGTATATAAAGAGGGTGCCCATAAAAAAAGAAGATGTTGTGATTCATATCGTGCCTAATCTCAAGCTTTTTCTGCCTTTGCTGGCACTAAGCATCTATAACTGGATGGACAAGCTGATGCTTGGCGTTATCGTAGGAAGTACGGCAGTCGTGGCGTTTTATACCTATGCCGAGAATATTATTAACCTGCCGAAAGGAATATTATCCGCCCTTGACGCGGTGATGCTTCCGAGGATATCGAATCTTGTTGCCAATCATCAAGGGGAAGAGGGCATAAAAAAGATGCGAAATTCAATCCGCTTTAACAGCTTTGTCAGCTGTGCCCTGTGCTTTGGAATCATTGGTGTTGCACCGGTCTTTGTTCCGTGGTTTCTGGGGCCCGAATTTACACCGACGATAATTTTAACCATGCAGCTGGCGGTGGTGATGATACCCATGAGCATTACCAATGTCATCCAGACACAATACCTGATACCGTTTCAGAGGGAGAATATCTATATCGGGGCAGTAACCCTTGGAGCCTTAACGAATTTTGTGCTTAATTTTATTTTGATACCTTTTTACGGTGCCGCAGGAGCGGTTATAGGAACATTGATAGCAGAGCTTACCGCCTGCATCTTTCAGCTGATACGCATCCGGGATATATTCCGTTTTCGTCAGCTGCTGGCGGTACTTCTTCCGTTTTTGGTATGCGGAATCGTGGAGCTTGCCGTTATATACGGAGTATCCTGTCTTCCGCTTAATACGATGCTTTTATTGTTCGTACAGGTTTTGGCAGGAGGGACGGTATACCTTGCGGGAGGTATCCTTTATATGATATACATCAGAAGGGAATACAGCAGTTTAAAAGAGTTAATCCGCAGTATAAAACAGTAACATTATAATTTGTTTTCAGGAAGAGGAGAGTTCAAGTGATTGTCGATACGGGTGCATATGTATTGTCTTTAATTATGGTATTAACAGGCTGCATCATACGGGATTTTATAATTCCGCTTTTTGTGTGGAGAAAACACCTCAGAAATAAAAGCTATGGGTATCGATTCTGGTTCTGTGTGATAACACAGGCGGCACTTCAGATTAACCTGGTATTGCTCCTGGGATTGTTCAATATTCTGAACGTCTATACCTTTACAGGTTCAAATCTGGTAATATACCTTTTGATAATCTGGAACTATTCGGACAAGCAATTTTTTGCCCGCAGCAAAAAAATTCTGGAGACGGTTTGGAATGCATATAAGGGAAACCGGCAGTTAAGGCAGGTTTTACGGCCGATGGCAGGCTCTGTTAAAAAGATGTTCAGGAAAATCGGTGACTGGCCTGTCTGGAAATACCTTAAAAAGCATTGGTTTGAGGCAGTGCTGCTTACAGGAATCGCAGTCTATAATATATGGTTTTTAACCCATAATGTTATGTTTTACCATAGCTATCAGTTCTCTGATATTCCGGTTCATCAGTCCTGGATTTATGGACTGGAGCAGGGGAAGGTGTATTCCAATGGAATATATCCCTTTGGCATGCACATCATGGTTTATTTTATCCGTATATTATTCGGCTTTAATCTTCGTGAGATTTTGCTTTACGCAGGAGCATATCAATTTGTCATCGTGGTGATAGGCGTGTATTTACTTGCAAAGAAAATCTTTTCGGGAAAATATACTCCGATGGCAGCCATTCTTATCCTTTCCTTTATGCTGAATCAGGGCCGTTATGCGGCATCTTTGCCTCAGGAGGCCGGTATGTATGCGGTTATCGCAATCGCTTACTTTATGATTTCCTATCTTCATGAAGATAAGAAAAAGTACGTGATAGAGAGTGATTCCCGGATACGGAGATTTTTCCGCATTAACTCGTATATAAACCGGAGGTACATCCATTCCGAATTAATCCTGATGATGCTCAGTGTTGCGCTGGTTATTTCATATCATTATTTTACGGCGATAGCGACGGTCTTTGTTGTAATATCCATCGGATTGGCTTATGTTCCTAAGATTTTTAAGAAGCAGTATTTTGTTCCCCTGATGTTTTGCGGAATGATGGGAGCCCTGATAGCAATTGTACCGATAGGTGCCGCACTGGCCAAGGGAATCCGGTTTGAGGCATCGATTAATTGGGCCACAACCGTTATGTCCGGCGAAGAATGGGAAGGAAGCGATGCTAATTATGAGGAGAAATTAAAAGAGGCCCGCGGTGAAGCAGAAGAAGACGATGAGATTCCGGAAGTGGAAGAGGAGCCGCAGGAGAAGCCCAAAATCGATTATTCGGGCATGACACCAAAGGAAATTCTAAAATACTACTATGATTCCATCTATAACTTTGGGTCAAGCGCAATGTTCGGCTCCGAACCGACGAAGCTGATGTTTGCATGCATGCTGATAGGAGCGGTTTGCGCACTGATTATGATGATGTTCAGAAAAACCCGGAATTTCGGTTATGATTATACGGCATTGATTATCATTATGGTAATTTTGTATACCTTTGGAGCCTCGCAGGCTTTAGGTATACCGGAGCTGATTGCCGCCGCAAGAGCGTCAACCTTTGCACAGCCGTTTATAGGCTTGCTATACATGCTGCCCTTTGATTTTATACTGCGAATCATGGGAATATGGAAAAACCGCTATTATCAGATGTTTGTCAGAACCGTTTCTCTGGCTGTGTGTGTTGCCTCGGCAATGTTTATCATGGATGCGGGATGGTATCATAACTTTTTTGATGTGAATCAGGCTTATTATAATGAACCGGAATATCTTGTCCGGAACATAAAGAAATCCTTTGAAAAATATTCATATACAATCGTTGCGACAACCGATGAATATTATGAGGTTTTGGACCACGGCAGGCATACGGAGATTTCAAAATTCATGAATATGGTAAACAGGAAGGAAGAAGAGTTCACCTTCACTACCGACTATGTATTCTTCTTTATAGAGAAAACCTTGTTGCAGGATTATACCCATGGCAGGGTTAATGTGAGCCTGGAATATGCGGTGCAGGATTTTGTGTACATGGCAGTTGTACAGGATTATTATTATCAAAGGGCCATTGTTGAGTCACAGGTATATTACTGGGCGGAGGCATTCCAGAAGATGTATCCGCGAAACTTCAAGGTATACTTTGAAAACGATATCTATATTGTATATTTGATGGAGCAGAATACGTATTATCCATACAGTCTGCAAATCGATTATTTGGAGGAATACAGGGATATAATACAGGCGAATGGATGGTAAAGTGTACGTAGGAGGGAAAGCTATGAATGAGAATAAGTTGTGTGTCGCATATGGTGCGGATGATAATTATGCCAAGTATCTGGGAATCTCGATGTTATCCTTATTTCAGACCAATAAAGATTTTGATGAGATTAATGTGTTTGTTATGGATTGCGGCATCGAAGAGGCCAATAAAGAGAAATTGGTATCCATAGCGAAGGAATATAACCGGGTGATACAGTTTATATCCATGAAGGATTACGTGGATGGTCTGGACCTTAATATGGGTGCCAGAAAGATATCCACCTCGTCTTATGCCAGACTTTTTCTGGCATCGGTCATTCCCCCGGCGTATAACAGGATTCTTTATCTGGATTGTGATACGATTGTTACCGATACGATTGCAGAATATTGGAATACGAATCTTGACGGGTATATGGCTGCCGGAGTGCGGGATACGGTTGATAAATATTTTTTAAAAAAGATTGGCTTAACGCAGGAGCATTATTATGTGAATGCCGGTATTCTGCTCATTAACCTTGAGGCGTGGCGGGAGAGTAAAATTCAGCAGCAGTTTATGGCTTTTATCCGGAAGTTTAACGGCAATGTACCGCACCACGATCAGGGAACCATCAATGCAGTGTGCAGCGGAAAGATACTTACAGTGGCGCCCCGGTATAATGTAACCTCCAATGTCTATACTTTTCCGGCTAAGACCATTAAAAGGATGTATTTTATGGACAGCTTTTACGAACAGAAGGAGCTGGATGAGGCAAGAAAGAATCCGGCCATTCTTCATTATACCACCGGGCTGGTAGGAAGACCATGGGAGGAAAAATGTACGCATCCCAGAAAGGGAGCGTACATAAAAGCGGCAAAGAAATCACCCTGGAGGGATGATAAGATATTGCCGGATAGCAGGAGCCTTGGAGTAAGGGCATTTGCAGCCCTGTACCGGTATACGCCGAAGTTCGTTTCAGAAACCGCATACCGGCTGAGCAATTGGCTGCTTCATATAAGGGATTAACTACCTAAAGAGGTGCTGTGCAATGGAAAAAAACAATTCAGAGTTAGAATATGAGCTGAAAAGACTGGAGCAAACCTTATCGATAGCGGCTAAGCAGCTTGAGATAGAAAGGCAGCGGAATGAAGATAATAAGTCGGCGATAATTTCTGCAAAGCAGGAGCTTCGTGAGGATACGGCGCATTCGATAGCAAGCCTCTGGAATTCGGAAGAATTTGAAGCCCTTGCAGAGCTAAGTCAATATGCGAACCCAATCACCAATATCATTACAGATTATGAAGCCGTTAAAAATAAAATCTTTGTTCTGGAAAATATAATCAGGTCTCCTTATTTTGCCCGCATTGATTTTAAGTATGATGACGAGGACGATTATGAGAAAATATATATCGGACGCTCATCACTAAAAAAGGATAATTCATATGAAATGGATGTCCATGACTGGCGCTCTCCGATAGCGAGTGTCTTTTACCGCTTTGTGACAGGGGAGGTGTATTATGATGCCCCTGTTGGCAGAATTACCGGAGAGGTTGGCCGAAAGCGTCAATATGAAATCAACAACAGTAAATTGGAATATTTTTTTGATGCGGATGTCCAGATTGTCGATGAATTTCTTAGAAAATTACTGTCGCAAAATGCTTCTTCACAGATGAAAACGATTGTTGAGACCATACAGAAAGAGCAGGATATTGTCATAAGGGACATGGAAAATGACCTGATGATGGTACAGGGCGTGGCAGGAAGCGGCAAGACTTCCATCGCCCTTCACAGGGCAGCGTACCTTATGTACCAGGGCTTGTCAAATAAGCTGTCTGCCAATAATATAATGATTATTTCTCCGAACACGTTGTTTGAACAGTATATTTCCAATGTATTGCCGGAGCTGGGAGAGAGGAATGTTATTTCGGCAGTATTTGAAGATATAATGGCGGATATAGTAAAGATAAAGCGTATACAGCCAAGGAGCAGGTTTTTGGAAAATCTTATAACCAGTCAAAGCTACCGTAATATTATCAAAAGCAGTATAGAATTTAAGACCTCGAACAGCTTTATAACGATGTTAAACCGGTTAATTGATGACCTGCCTGAGAGATGGATTGATTTTAATGATGTCTATTATCATCATCAGTGTATTTTAACCAGGGAAGCAATAAAAGGCATGATATCCGAGAGAGCAGATATTCCATTCGGTATCCGGTTAATGCAATTGGAGGAGTTTGTTCTGGAGCGGATGCATGACGTTAAAAAAGAACGTGTCGGCAGAGCAGAAAAAGCCGCCATGAAAAAGGAGCTGCAGAAATTCACGAAACCGGATGTTTTGGATATCTATAGAAGGCTGTTTGATGACAGGGAATATTTTGATTCATTGGCAAAGGATATCTTGCTTGGTGAAAACATAGATGAAATTATTGAATATACACGGGATAATCTGAATGCGAATCAATTGTATTATGATGATGGAATTGTTTTGACTTATCTGAAGCTTAAACTATATGGAACGGATGAATACAGAGCCATTAAGCAGGTGGTAATCGATGAAGCACAGGATTATTATCCTATCCAGTATGAGATATTTAACCGGATGTTTCCCAATGCCAAATTTACGATACTGGGAGATATCAATCAAACCCTTGAAAAGCAGGAAGATGTATCACTTTATGAACGAATCGGTAAAATACTGAATAAAAAGACCGCATCCTTCGTTACAATGGATAAGAGCTTTCGCTGTACCAACGAAATATTAAGCTTCAGCCTTAAATTCATTGATAAGAGTCCGGATATTAAAAGCTTCAACCGAAAGGGAGATATGCCTCAGATATTCGCAGCTCCTAATCGTATGGCGTTTATCCATAATATTGCAGACGAAGTGGAAATCTGCCGTGAAAAGGGATACCGCTCAATCGGATTACTATGTAAAACCGAAAAAAATGCTTTGTCTCTGTATAAGCTTATAAAAGGTAAAATGGACGTTCAATTAATCAAGGATGAAAGCATATCGGATTTGAAGGGGGTATTCATCATGCCGGTATACATGTCAAAGGGTCTTGAGTTTGACGCTGTCTTGATATGTGATGCAGATGATATGAACTATAATAGCAGCGACGATAAAAAACTGCTGTATATTGCCTGTACAAGAGCACTTCACAGACTGAATATGTTCTGTGAGGGAGAGGCGCTAAAGCTGAAAACACAATAGATTGGAGGAATTACCATGTGGCAATGTCCCAAATGCAAGCGTGAATTTGATAAACAGAATCAACACCACTTCTGCATCGACACGGCAAATTCAATTGATGATTATATAGCCAAACAGCCTGAAGATGCCCGGCCGTATCTGAAGCAGATACATGAATTGCTCCGGACAATACTTCCGGAAGCAGAGGAGCGTATCTCCTGGAAGATGCCGACTTACTGGCATAAACATAACATCATCCATTTTGCGGCACATGCAAAGCATATCGGTCTGTATCCCGGTGATAAGGCGGTAGAGCATTTTGCAGACAGGCTGAAAGATTATAAGACGACGAAGGGGGCGGTGCAATTCCCTTATAATAAGCCGATTCCCATGGAGCTTATAGCCGAGATTGCGAAGTGGTGTTATGAAACAGGAAATCACCATTAAGAATTATAAAGGGGTCTGTATGGCGGTGAAAACCGCAGGCATACAGACCCCTTTTGTAATGGTACATTAATTATACTGCGTTATGGCAGAATGCAGCAATATTTTCAATCGGTATATCACAAACTGAACCCAATCTGCGATAGTCGTCTCTTCTGTTTCCGTTATTTCCGCCACCGCAGCCACATCCGCAGTCGCAGCCGCCACCGCAGCCACCGCCCTGATTATTCAAACCGCCGCATACATTTTCTGCGATAGGACTTACCGGAGGAGCACCGAACTCGGTAACCAACCTGCAATAGCAGGAGTTAACTGATAATAATACGCCGGTAAAACCACATCCGGATACACCGCCGCTGGTAGTAAATACTGTTACAGATTCTCCAATATATTTGCATAAGTGCCTTGCTAGTAAATTGTTACAACATCCATTATAACCGTTTGACATATAATACCTCCTAATATTGTTTACTTTTCTACACCTACACCGTAGATGTGATAGTATATATTATGTCAAACCGTTTTCTTATGTGACATATTATTACATAAAAATTGAAAAAAATATAAATTATTTTAATAAGGGAGATTATCCGTCATTTCATCAATATAAAGAGACCATAAATCCGGAGTGAAATCAAGTATCTTTATCGTATCATTCAAAATGGCATCATGAAGCCTGCTATTGATAACATCCGTTTCAAAGCAATGGAATCGCTCGTTCTTGTATTCGTTGTCTACAATATAAAGGATACTCAGGCCCGGCCATAACGCTCTATACTCCGGAGGGGGATTATACAATTGAGCTTTTTGCCGGGATTGTGCATGATGGGAATTATGAATTTGTACAATTTGAGTTTAATGATTCCGGTGATTTTTTGGATTACATCGGACAGCTGAAAGCGCAATCCACATTTAAAAGTGAGGTTATGGTCGATGCGGATGACCGGATTATAACGTTGTCGACCTGTTCTTATGAATTCGATAACGCCAGATATGCCTTATACGGTAAATTGGTTCCGATAACTTGAGCTTATTCACATGTCCATGATATAATGAACGCTAAAGCGTTCATATGGCAAGTTACTTCGTAACTTGAATATGTCCTGGAAAACGGACAGAATTATGATATAATATGCACGAATAAGCGGATTAGTCCATGGAAAGCAACCAATTTATGTGACATGTATTTAATGTCACATAAATTAGTTGATTAACATGGATAAGTGCAGCGTGAGTATAATCTGTGTAAAAAAGGAATAAGGGAATAGGATGGCTAAGAAGATGGTGGTTTCAAAC
>JAEZXP010000021.1 GCA_023419655.1 Bacillota bacterium
GTATGAATCTCTCCTGTAAGCATTACAGGCTCAAAGTTCGGCCTTGTAAGACGAAGGTCAAAGGTAGTGATGGTTTCCTTGCCTATCTGGTCCCTCCTGGATACATAGATTCCGGGAAGAAGTTTCATATGATCAATTGTAAAGCTTGCAATCTGTTTCATTCTTTCCTCCATTTCTACACAGCCGCATAAATAGATGCGGTATTATTCTGATTCTATATAATTTATTTTATCATAGATGCTGCTTCTTGTCTTGTACTTATCTCTATCTTGACAGGACCGCCGGCATGCTGGATATGGATGGCTTTTTTAGATTAATTATGGTATAATATAGAGAAACATTTGTAGGATAATGTAAAAAATAGAAAAGCAGGAGGAGTAAAAATGAGCAGGTATGAAGAAGGAATCAAATTAATCGAGGAGAGGTGCGGCAACGGAAAAGATAACATCATCTCTCTGTCAACCATCGCAATGGGAGCAAATGCCGACGGAAAGCCCCGTCCTTATGTCCGTGATGTGGACGCTTATTATGAGGACGGTGTGTTTTATGTTACTACCTGGGCGAAGGCAACCAAAATGCAGCAGATAGCTCAAAACAAAGAGGTTGCATTTTCGGTTTGTTCCCAGTGGTTTTCCGGAAATGGAATTGGCGAAAACCTCGGATGGGTCTTAGACCCGAAAAACGCCAGGATAAGGACAAAGCTTCGTGAAGCATTTGCCCAGTGGTACGACTTCGCAAACAATGAACAGGATAAAGATTGCATTATCCTGGCAATCCGTATTACAAGGGCGACGGTAATTAAAGACCACGGTGCCGTGCGTTACAATATGGACTTTGTGAATAAGGCGGAGACGGAGGAAGGGAAAATAAGGTAAGGCAGCGGTACAGGATATGGTTAATAGATTCTTTTATAGCCTGTGAATTAATTGCATATGACATCCAGGAAAATCAAGCGATTCTATAAACATGGCTTGATTTTTTTGTGTGCGCGAATAAGACGAATTCTATATTGATACTTGACAACATCATATGGTTAATTTATATTCTAATTAGATATCTAATTAATGGTGAGGGAGTGTTATTATGTTTTATGAACGTAAGAATCTGCATGTGGCATTAATAAACACATATTCTGCCCATCGAAGATGCTGTTTCAGGGAATTTCAAAAGCTGGACTTAAGTACGGGGCAGCCGAAGGTGCTGTCAATTCTGTATAGGGAGGAAGGTCATCTTCAGAAGGATTTGGCAATGAGGTGCCATGTTGAACCTGCCACAATGACATCTCTGCTTAGCAATATGGAGAAAAAGAATCTTATTCGCAAGGAGGCTGTATATGTCTCCGGCGGTAAGCGGGCGAACGCCGTATATTTGACAGAGACCGGCAGAGATATGGCAATAAGGGTTAATAAGATTATTGATGATATGGAGGAAATAAGCTTTAAGGATTTTACAGAGGACGAGAAAGCACAGCTGATTGGCTTGCTGAACCGTATTGAGTCGAACCTGGATAATGATTAAGAAAGGGATTTGTCGTATGAAAAAAATATGTGCAGTTTTTTTGTGTTCAGTATTGTTACTTGCCGCCTGCTCCGGCGAAAAGGCAGCGTATAATGACGCCTCATCAAATGACACAATGGATGAGGAGAAGGTACAGGAAAGTATCATTAACAACGATGCGATGGAAGATGCCAAAAACGATGATTCAGAAAAATCAGTAAATGAAGATAACACGGATAAGGAGCCAGAAGATATGAATTTTATTCCTGTCGATAGAATCCCTGAAGAAGATTTGGTGGTTAGGACAGACCATGGCGGTACGATTGAAAAAATCACCTATCAAACAAAGGACTATTTTGGAGACGGGTCTGAAATCACGAAGCCGGCATATGTATATCTGCCTTATGATTATGATGAGAGTAAGCAATATGACGTGTTATATCTTATGCATGGTATCGGTGGAAGTGAAAATGAATGGGGTATGAACAATGATTCATCGCGGATAAAAGCCATCATGGATAATTTAATTTATAACAGCGAGATTAAGCCTTTTATTGTCGTTACGCCCAATGGACGCTCCAGTGCCGATTACAGCTCATCCTCAGACTATAATTCCTTCTACGTATTTGGCAAAGAACTAAGAAATGACTTGATTCCCTACATAGAAAGCAATTATTCCACCTATGCAGAAGATGATGAGAGAGGCTATGATTTAACGAGTACCCGTAATCACCGGGCTATGGCGGGCCTGTCGATGGGTGGAATGCAAACCATTAATATCGGCATATGTGAAAGTCTCGATATTATCAGTTATTTCGGTGCGTTTTCAGCGGCACCCACCACGAATTCTGCCTCCGTGATTGCAGATAGAATAAAAGAATTTTCGGATTACGATATCAGCTTTTTCTATACTATTTGCGGAACGGAGGATACGATTGCAATAGCCAGTGCATCAGCTGCTGTTTCTTCCCTTACCGAATTAACGGATAAGCTGTCGGACAAGAATCTCATCTGGCAGGAGGTCAGCGGAGGACATAGTTTTGATGTGTGGTATTTGGGATTCTATAATTTTGCCAGGATTGTCTTTAATTAATACAAATTATATATGTGATAGGAGGAGAATCAAATATGTTAAGAAAAGTAGTGGCTGAAAATGGATGGATGGAAGGTCTGCCTGCTTCAGACCCCCGTATTACTTCATATAAAGGAATTCCCTTTGCCCGTCCCCCGGTAGGACCCTTGCGCTTTCATGCTCCCATACCTGCTTCCAATTGGGTGGGAACCATGAAGGCCTATCAATTTAAACCAATTTCAATGCAGCCTGTACCCGGACTGGATAAAGATAATATCTATACCAGAGAATGGAATGTCGACCCTGAGATACCGATGAATGAGGACTGCCTTTATCTGAATGTTTGGACGCCTGCCAAGAGTCCGGATGAGAAGCTTCCCGTATTTGTGTGGTATTTTGGCGGAGGATGGCAGGTAGGGAATACAGCGGAGATGGAATTTGACGGAGAACGCTTTGCAAGACGAGGAATCGTATTTGTCAGCATCAATTACCGGGTAAATGTATTCGGATTTTTATCGCATCCTGAAATTACGGCTGAAAATCCAAAACAACCCGGAAACTTCGGACTTCTCGACCAGCAACTGGGGACAAGATGGGTAAAACAAAATATAGCGGCTTTTGGCGGTGACCCGGATAACATTACGATAGGCGGCCAGTCGGCAGGAGGGGGAAGCACCTTAATGCAGGCAGCCTCCGACCAGAATAAAGGACTATTTCAGAAGGCAATTGTTCAAAGCGGCGTATTAGTAAATCCCTATACAGAATTAATGCCAAAGCGGACCCTTCCACAGGCCGAGCAGATAGGGGAGGAATTCTTCGATTTTCTGGGTGTGAAAACCCTTGCCCAGGCACGGGAGCTTTCAGCTTCTTATATTATGGAAAAATGGAGTGAATATGGGGGCTTTGATAAATCTCTGCGGCTATGGATGCCGATTCAGGACGGTCAGTTTTTGAAGGATGACCACATGAAGTGCTTTTTTGAGGGAAAACGCCAGCCTGTTCCCATGCTTCTTGGTCATACAGGCAATGAGTTTCCTGCAAACCTGCCTATCAGTAATAAAGAAGATGCAATTAAGAAAGCCGAAGCATTATTCGGTGATAAGGCGGATGCGTTTTTGCAGGTAACCGGCTGGCCCTATGATACACCGGAAGAGTTTGAGAAGGCTACGAATGTTTCATCCCTTGAATATGGTGTCCGCATACTTTGCGAAAGAGAGGAAGCACTGGGTTCTGGTTTGGATAACTACTATTATGAGTTCGACCCGTATATTCCCGGTTGGGATAATCCGGGCTCCTTCCATTCCTCAGAGCTATGGTTTACCTTTGAAACACTTGCTAAATGCTGGCGTCCCTTTGTAGGCCAGCACTATGATTTGGCAAGACAGATGTGTAATTACTGGTCTAACTTTATTAAGACCGGCAATCCCAATGGCGCCGATTCGACCGGGGAACCAATGCCGGAGTGGAAGCCGTACGCCAAAGATGAGCCGAATAAAATGCTGTTTACCGATGCTTCGCATCCGGTGGTAAGTCCATCCTCACCAATAATGTCCTTCCTGATTCGCCATTATTTTGAACGAATCAGGAAGGAATGACGAAGAAAACAGGAGGTATCAATATGAAAGAATTAAAAAGTAAGCAGGTTATACTTCGCGATGACGATTTAAGGCGCAGGGAAGCTGCCAACAGAGAATACCTGATGAGATTAACAAGTGATAATCTGCTGATTAATTTTAAATTAGAAGCCGGAAGGTATTCAGGAAGAGAGCTAAGCAGTGATGCGCACAGCGGATGGGAATCTCCTGTATGTCAGTTGCGCGGACATTTTCTGGGTCATTGGCTGTCGGCCGCAGCCATTCATTATGATAAAAGCGGTGACATGGAGATAAAGGCAAAAGCCGATGCCATTATCGAGGAGCTGGAAGAATGCCAGAAGGATAATGGGGGTCAATGGGCAGGGCCGATTCCTGAAAAATATCTGCACTGGATTGCCGATGGAAAAGAAGTGTGGGCTCCGCAGTATACACTTCATAAAGTATTTATGGGGCTTGTTGATATGTATCTCTATGCCGGCAATATTAAGGCGTTAGGGATAGCAGAGCGATTTGCGGATTGGTTTGCAGACTGGAGCGGCACGTTTAGCAGAGATAAATTTGATGAAATACTTGATGTAGAGACGGGCGGTATGCTCGAAATATGGGCAGAGCTTCTTGCGATTACCGGTAAGGATAAATACAAGAAGCTATTAGAACGCTACTATCGTAAACGGTTATTCCAGCCGTTACTGGATGGTAAGGACCCGCTGACGAATATGCATGCCAATACGACGATACCGGAAGTGCTTGGCTGTGCCAGGGCTTATGAGGTAACCGGAGAAGAAAGATGGATGGATATTGTGAAGGCCTATTGGCATTGTGCCGTAACCGAGAGAGGATACCTGGCTACCGGCGGACAAACATCCGGAGAGGTCTGGATGCCTAAGATGAAGATGAAAGAAAGGCTGGGGGATAAAAACCAGGAGCACTGTACGGTATATAACATGATACGGCTGGCAAGCTTTCTGTTCATGCACACCAGGGAGCCGGCTTATATGCAATATATTGAATATAACCTGTATAACGGTATTATGGCACAGGCATATTATCAGGAATATGCGTTAACCGGCAGCAGGCATGGTAATCCCTCCACCGGGCTGCTAACTTATTTTCTGCCGATGAAGGCCGGATTGCATAAGGATTGGAGCGGTGAGACGGACAGCTTTTTCTGCTGCCATGGAACGATGGTACAGGCAAATGCCGCTTTAAACAGAGGGATATATTATCAGGATAACGATGAGATTTTTATATGCCAGTATTTTGATTCGGAGGTACGAACAAAGATTGGAGAAGAGGATATAACAATCATTCAAAAACAGGATAAAATGAGCGGAAGCATTATGAATTCTTCCAATACGGCAGGTATTCAGGAAGTGAATGAAATTACGTCACTGCATGAGAATATGCCGAAGTATAAGAAATATGATTATGTTGTAAGAACTTCGGAGGCAAAGACGTTTACCGTCAGCTATCGTATTCCGGAATGGGTTATGTCAGAAGCGGTTATTTATGTGAATGGTATCGAACAGGGTAAAACGTCAGATAGTAAAAATTTTTACAAGGTAAAACGGGAATGGAAGGATGGGGATACCATCAGCCTTATTTTACCGATTGGAATTCGCTTTGTACCTCTTCCGGATGATTCTAAAATGGGAGCTTTTCGTTTTGGACCGGAGGTGCTGGCAGGCATATGTGATACGGAAAGACTGCTTTACATAGAGGACCGTGATATTACTTCTGAAATTATAATGGAAAATGAACGGGAGTGGGGCAATTGGCGCTATTTCTTTAAGACGGCAAACCAAAATCCTGTCACCCAACTGAGAAGAATAAGGGATATAGGATATGAACCATTTCAGGTTTATTTTAAGATTAAATACAAATAACTGTAAAATATATTAAAGAAGCATCATAAATTTAAGTTGAAATAATCCGGGCATTTAGATATAATAAAATAAAAACGTTTTACCAAATATCTAATATGAAAGGATTTGAAAAGATTGGCTACATTAAGAGAAATAGCTAAGATGTGTGATGTTTCAATTAGTACCGTATCGAATATATTAAACGGCAAGCCGAAGGTTAGTGAGGAGACGAAACAAAGGGTGCTTGAGGTGGTAAAACAAACCGGATATCAGCCGAATTATTTTGCTCAGGGGATGCGTAAACAAAAAACCAGAATTATAGGTATTATCGTAGAAGATTTGGATTTGTTTAGTACGCCTCCTATCGTAGAGGCTATCATGGCATATTGTGAAGATAATAATTACAGAACCATTCTTGTGAACCTGAGACTTTATGACAAATGGAAGGATACGTGGTATTCCGACGAAAAAAAGTTTCAGTCAGCCTTTCAGCCTGCGATTCAGGAACTGTTATCGATTAAGGTGGACGGTATTATGTATGTGGCAGGACATTGCCGGTATATTAATTGCTTTAAGGATGATTTTAAGATTCCTGCGATTATCGTATATGCTCTATCCTCTTCGGCAAGATTTCCCTCTGTTGTATTTGATGACGAGGAGGGCAGTTATGATATAACAAAATATTTGGTTTCAAGGGGACATCGTCAAATCGGTGTTATTGCGGGAGTTGCAGATAATTTGCATACTCAAAAGCGAAGCCTGGGATATCAGAAGGCTTTATTCGAGGAGCGGGTTTTGTTTAACCCCAGCTGGATTAAGTATGGAGACTGGGAAAGAGAGTCCGGATATATACAGGCAGAAAAGCTGGTAAAAGAAGGAGTCACCGCCATCCTTTGCATGAATGATTTAATGGCCGGCGGTGCCTATGATTATCTTTATGCGAATAACATAAAGGTTGGACAGGATATCTCAGTTGTTGGATACGATAATAATGAGATTTCCAAATACCTGTATCCTCAGCTTACAACGGTAGATATTCCTCTGAAGCAGATTGGCAGGACAGCGGCAGAGTACTTTGTTAATTTGCTTGAAGATAAGATTGATAACAATCAGGAGACGATAAAATTAAAATGCAATATGGTCATAAGAGAATCTGTGGGAGCCATCGGGTGAGAAGGAGAGGTTGATGTATGATGTTAAACGTGAAGAATCCTATTCTATGGGCAGACTTTCCGGACCCGGATATTATTCGTGCAGGGGATACTTACTACATGATAAGCACAACGATGCATATGATGCCGGGCTGTGTTATTTTGCGCTCTTATGACCTTGGAAACTGGGAGCTAGCCACTTATGTGTATGAGACCCTGGATGGTACACCGGGTCAAAAGCTGATGGATGATAAAGGTATCTATGCAAGGGGAATGTGGGCAGCCTCGTTGAAGTATCATGACGGCAAGTTTTATATAATCTTTGTGGCAAATGATACGCAAAAGACATATCTGTATACGTCGGATGAGATAGAGGGTCCGTGGGAAAAGAGATATATAGAGGGCTTCTATCATGACTGTTCACTATTATTTGATGATGACGGGAGGACATATCTTGTATATGGCAACAAAGAGATATGGCTGACGGAATTGAAAAGTGATTTGAGCGGCCCGAAAGAAGGAGGCATTCATAAACGAATCATTAAGGACAGAGAGGATGCTGTTCTTGGGCTGGAGGGAGCACATGTCTATAAGC
>JAEZXP010000091.1 GCA_023419655.1 Bacillota bacterium
GAGCTTCGTAAATATGTGAATATTGGTATGCATGACAGCTCGTCCAATCATGTATTCCTTGCGAATGGACAGGGTGAAAAGCATTTTGAGGTTTCCGGCAAGGTGGGATATCCTTATTTCGGACAGCTTATTTTGGATTGCATCAACAGGACAGAAAATGCGATGACCCAGGAGCATGCATTTAAGGCAGCAGAGCTGAGCGTTAAGGCACAGATGCAGGCCACTGTTTTGACAAACGCTTAGAACGTGGTTTATTGCTTGTCGGATTGTTCCTCGAATAAAATAAAAATAGAAAGGAAGTAGATTATGTTAAATGTAGCGATAGTGGGAACAGGTAATATTGCCCCATTACACGTCAATGGTTTGCTGGAATTTCCTGACCGTTGTAAAATTGTTGCACTCTGCGACATCTATCCGGAGAAAGCGGAGGCAATGAAGAGTAAATATAATTTGGATTGTGAGGTCTTTGATGATCATGAGAAGATGCTGGCCTCCGGTCTTAAAATTGATATTGTACATGTATGTACACCGCCCTATGTCCATGCCGAGATAGCAATCAACGCTATGAATGCAGGGAAAAATGTCGTGGTGGAAAAGCCGATGGCTACCTGTCTGGCAGAATGTGATGCCATGATGGAAGCAGAGAAGAAAAACAATGTGGTGATGTCCTGTATTGCACAGAACCGCTTTAGAAATTCCATATACAAATTAAAGAAAACCTCGGATAGCGGACTTGCAGGAAAAATCCGTTGTGCCCATGTGAATTCTTATTGGTGGCGCGGCCACAGCTATTATGATTTGTGGTGGCGCGGACTATGGGAGAAGGAGGGCGGCGGCCCTACTCTTAATCATGCCGTACATCATATCGATATGGTCAATTGGATAGAAGGTGCTCTTCCGGAAGAAGTAACGGCTATGCTGGCAAATGTTATGCATGATAATTCCGAGGTAGAGGATTTATCAATCGCTGTTCTTCGATATAAGGACGGCAGTCTTGCACAGGTTACCAGCTCTGTTGTACATCACGGAGAGGAGCAGGGTATTGAACTGCAATGTGCGGATGCCAAGATAGCAGCTCCATGGGATGTTAAGGCTGAATTATCAAGACCGAACGGTTTTCCGGTAGGAGGCGGCAATAAGGAGCTTATTGATAAGATAGAAGAATTCTATAAGGCGGTTCCGGAGCTTGTACATGAAGGACATACAGGACAGATAGAGGATGTGCTTCATGCTCTTGAGAATGGAAAAAGACCGCTTATAACCGGTATTGACGGCCGTATGACAATCGAGCTGATTACAGCTATTTATAAGGCAGGATGCAAAAAAGAGGTTGTTACGCTTCCTTTATCTAAGGAAGATGATTTCTATACCTTCGAAGGCCTTATGAAGAACGCAGTCCGTTTTTATGAGAAATCTTCCGCAGTTGAGAATCTGCCTTCCGACAATATCACGGTAGGAAATTACAAATAAACTCAATGAATATGGGTTGCTGTAAAATTTATATTTTGCAGTAACCCCCATTTGATTATACAAGGAGTCCCATGAAAAAAGTAAGAATCGGAATAATAGGAATCGGAAATATGGGCAGTGCCCATGCTCTTAATATATATCAGGGTAAGGTGGATAATCTCGAGCTTACGGCTGTATGTGACAGTAAGGGGGATAGACTGGATTGGGCAAAGCAGACATTGGGCCCGGAGGTATCCTTCTATACGGACTATCATTTGCTGATAGAAAGCGGGCTGGTAGATGCCATATTAATCGCAACACCCCATAGCCTCCATCCGGTGATTGCCATGGATGGATTTGCAGCAGGGCTGCACGTCTTGACGGAAAAGCCGGCAGGTATCAGTGCAATGCATGCAAGACAGATGAATGAAGCGGCAGAAAAAACAGATAAGATATTCGGTATTATGTATAACCAGAGAACGAACCCCTTGTTTGCCAGACTTAAGAGGATGGTAGAGGACGGAGAGCTTGGTGAAATGAAGCGGTTTGTCTGGATAGTCAGTAACTGGTACCGGACACAGGCGTATTATGACTCGGGCTCATGGAGGGCAACCTGGAATGGTGAGGGCGGCGGCGTGCTGCTGAACCAGTGTCCCCATAATCTGGATATATGGCAGTGGATTGCCGGGATGCCGGTTAAGATTCGGGCCTTTTGCAAATACGGCCATTATCATAATATAACCGTAGAGGATGATGTGACGATTCTTGCCGAGTATCCGAATAATGCAACGGCAGTATTCGTGACCTCGACCGGTGAATGTCCGGGAACCAACAGGCTGGAATACGCAGGAACCAGGGGAAAGGCAGTAATAGAGGACGGCATATTAAAGCTTTACCGGCTGGATACGGATGAAAGAGACATCTGCTTTAATTCAAAGGACGGCTTCCCGAAGGTAGATGTGCATTATGAGGAATTCATTCAGGAGGAACCGGAGACAGGACATATCGGAATACTCCAGAACTTTACAAATGCCATATTACACGGGGAGGCTTTACTGGCACCGGGGCAAGAGGGTATCCATGGATTAACCATCAGCAATGGAGCCTATCTGTCGGATTGGACGGATTGCTGGGTGGACATACCCATCGATGAAGAACTATTTGACCGGATGTTAAAGGAAAAACAATCAAAGGAAGGCAGCATCCAAAAGAAGGATTCGTCAGAAGATTTAAAAGGTGAATACAGTGAACGGTGGAAGGTAAGATGGTAGGAACAGATAAGGCGTACTGCAAATAAACAGAAGCATACGGATGCAGATAAAATCATAAAAAATAAGAGGCTGTTGTAAAGTAGCACAAGGTACACCGAATGAAATTCATACACTGTGTACCATTTTGCAATAGCCGCTTATTTTTATGGACAGTATAGGTTGAAAAGAAAAACGTTTTCAACCGGCAAAAAGCACAGGGGGTGCTTTTCGCTCAGTATTTATATACCGCTGAAGCGGCAGATGGAGAGTAAGATGATAAATTTACGAACTAATAATTCTCAGAATTAAAAGGACGAACATCACAGCAACCGAAATCAGCTGAAGATAGTCGGTATTAAGGTTTCTAAACCTTATAATACGATTCCCGATGATTTCGCCAAGATAAAGAGAAATAAGCTGAAACAGTCCGACAAAAATGGGCGTTAAAAGATTGACGGAGCCGATAAGGGAATATCCGATTCCAACACTGATAGAGTCAATTGAAAGTGCCAATCCTAAAAAAATTGCTTCAATAGGACTGATTGAGTGTGAGTTATCCATATCACTTAATAAAGGATTTCTGATAATCTGAAATGTTAATCCCAATGATTTCATAGAAAAATTCAATATTGTTTTGGGCTCTTCATCCTTTTTCTTATTTAGTAACACTTGAATTAACATCCATATGCAGATGAGCAGCATCAAAATGATACCAATGATTTTTGCAGCATAGGGACTGAAAAGTGTGGATACCTTTTCTCCTAAAAACACTGCACTGCCGAAAAATATAATGGAGATGAATGCAATAACTAATTTTGAAAGGAAAGGGATTCGTGTTGATTTTAAAGCATGTGCCATTGAAACAGCAAAGGCATCTAAACTCAATGATATTGATAATAATATTAAAAATAGCATAGGTTAATCCTTTAAAAAGGGTCTTAATTCATCATATGCAGCAGTTTATTGTAAGTGAAAACTGCCGCTTTTGTTATTTTTTATCTTGTCACGTTCTTTAGCCATTTCATTGATTTATAACGCTTTGTCGTGATTGGCAGCTTTATGATTTCATCGCTCATTAATAGTACATATACAACAGGCAGCGGAAGCTTAAATACAAATGCAGCCAAAAATCCCAGGAGGATGGAGCAGCCCCACAGGGTGGCCGTATCCAGGATTAAGCCGAACTTTGTGTCTCCGCCGGAGCGAAATACTCCGACTACCAGGGTAGCATTATAAGACTGACCGATAACAAAGTAAGACATGACAAACATCATGAATTTTAAATGAGCCTCGGCGTCTTTACTTAAGGACAGATAGGAGCTGGTAATATAGGAAGCTCCAAGGACCACGAAAGCCCCGATGATACCAAGTATTACGGATAACCGCACAAACCGTTTGGCATACAGCTTGGCTTTTTCATATTTTTCTTCACCAATGGCCTTACCGATAAGTATGGCGGTAGCATTGGATATACCGAAGGATACGACTAAGGCCAGTTGTCTTGTTATCTGGGTTACAGAATTGGCGGCTACCACAGATTTGCCAAGATGGCCGATAATAGCGGCACTGGCAGAGGTACCGGAGCCCCACACCAATTCGTTTAGCATAACCGGAACCGTATAGGTAAGAAAGTCTTTTACTAACCACCTATCCCATACAAATAAATCCTTTACACGAAATCGCGTAATCTGATTATAGAATTTATCATAGATGAACACGATAAGAAGCTCTGTCGCCCTGGCAATTAACGTGGCGATAGCAGCACCCTTTATCCCCATTGGATGAAATCCCAGTTTTCCAAAGATAAGGATATAGTTTAATATAATATTTACCATCAGTGATATCAGATATACAACCGTTGAGATTATTACCCGTTCTACGCTGCGCATAATATTCAGATAGACAGAGGTTATTGCCGTTAATATATAAGAAAATGCAATAATCCGAAGGTATATGATTCCCTGCTCAATAACATCCGTTTCTTTCGTGAATACACGCATAAGCTGTGTTGGAAAAAGCAGTGCGGCTGCGGTAAAGATGACGGAAACAATAAAAGCAATACTCATCGCCATCCCAAATATCTTCTCAATCGTACGGGTATCCTGTTTGCCCCAGTACTGGGCAGTCAATACCGATGCACCGGAGGTCAGTCCATAGAAGAACAGGGACATGATAAATTGTACCTGACCTGCCAGAGAGGAGGCTGAAAGGGAGGTTTCTCCAACCTTTCCAAGCATAATAACGTCTGCACTGGAGACGCCTACATTAATCAAATTCTGTAATGCCATGGGAATTACAAGGGCGAATACTAATTTATAAAACTCATGCTTCTCATGAGAATTTTCTAACCGGTTCTGTTTAATGGGCATATTTTTCTCCGTTCAAGTTGATAAAATAAACTTATGACAAAATATCATGAAAGACGGGGAAAGTCAATGGAATAAATTCGTTTATACATGTATTTTTGTCAGAAAATAAACACATTTGACATATATTAGCGTGTAATTTATAATAATATTAATATAATAACAACAACACATTATTTTCTGAGCCATTTGATGTATCTTACAGGGAGAACATATGATAAAAGATAAGCTGCAGAGAAAGATCAAAAGAAGTAGTGAAAGAATTATGCCTTATGAAGCGTATAAGATTTCGATAGTTTATGCGATTTTCGGGAGTATTTGGATTTTTCTGTCCGATTCAATTTTAGACTTCATGCTGCCTGATATTGATAAATACAAGAGTGTTCAGACATTAAAAGGTGTATTCTATATAATCATTACAACATTGCTTATTTATTTTCTTATACGGCGTAGTATGAAGCTGTGGCATTATGAGTATAAAAAGAAAGAAATGGCATATCAGGAACTGAAGCATGCCCATGAGGAATTGGTAACGCTTGAGTCCGAGTTGATATATCAGAAAAAATTGAATGAGAATATTATCATGGAAGCTCCTTCTATTATCGTAACATGGGATGATACAGGAAGAATTTTGTCCGTTAATCCTTTTGGGGAAAAGGTTTCCGGATATACGCAGGAAGAGCTGGTAAACGGCCCCGGCTGGAAGCTGATAACGCCTGACGAAAGGCTCTACCTGGCGATGGAGATATATTATGAAATCAAGAACAGAGACGAGGCACTCAGCTACGAGGGGCCGTTAGTTACGAAGGACGGCAAAATAGTTGATATACTGTGGAGCAGTAAGTCGATGTTTAATCAGGCCGGCGAGGGCGACAACATATACGTATCCATAGGAACGGATATAGAGGAACGCAAAAAGTATGAAGAAAAGATTAAGACCATGGCATATTACGATACCCTGACAGGTCTGCCTAACCGGTTCACCTTCGAGCAGGAGGTGAGCAGATACATACGGGAAGAAAATAAGAATTTTATAGTTGCGTATATGGATATTGATAATTTTAAGAATATTAATGATTCTGTGGGTCACCAGGCCGGCGATATGTTCCTGGAATATTTTGCAGGTGTGGTACGTGCACATATAAAGGAGAGTACTTTTTTTGCCAGACTGGGCGGAGATGAGTTTGCTATAATCTATCAATGTGATTCGAAGGAAGAGATTGAGAAAGCTGCTGAGAATATTATGGATAAGATTGATAAGATATGGTCTTATGATAACAGATTATTCTATATTTCAGTAAGCGTAGGAATTGTTATGTATCCGGAGCATGGAGACACGGCTTCCGAGCTGCTTAAAAATG
>JAEZXP010000233.1 GCA_023419655.1 Bacillota bacterium
TCGTCGTACTGGCAGCTATCGCGGTTGCCGCACTTATATGGTATATACGTTTCAGAAAAAAAAGAGCGAAGGAAGAAACCGCCGCATAGTAACCGGGTACACAATAAACCCATAACACATCGTTAAAAACAGCTGCCATTCTTTGCTAAGGCATAAACGGGCATTGCGTCCGTTTTTAGACTTGCAAATCATGGCAGCTGTATTACAAACCGAATGTTCGGTATTGTGTATACGGTGTAACAGGTGCATCGGTTGTTCATACCTGTGTGTCCGGTGCTACTGTTCGTCGGTTCCTTCGTTGGAAACGCCTATATAAAGCTTAACCTTGTCAATTCTTTTATGCTTAACACTTTCAAGCTTAAATACAAGATTATCTATTTCAATCGTTCGGTCGTCCTCTTCCTTCGGTATGGAGCCAATCTGGTCGATAAGATAACCTGAAATCGTATCATAATTTTCAGAATAAAGATTTAAATCCAGCTTATTATTCAACTCTCCTATGGTTACCAGCCCATCAATCAGATAGGTGTTTGCATCGATTTTTGAAATCCTTGAAAGTGCCGGGTCATATTCATCCTCTATCTCTCCCATGACTTCCTCTACCAAATCCTCCATGGTAACAATACCGGCAAAGCCGCCATATTCGTTAATTAAGATGGCAATCTGTTTTTTAGACTGCTGCAGCTCCCGGAACAAATCTCTTATATATTTACTGTCCGGGACAAAATACGGTTTACGAAGAATCGACAGGATATCTACCTTGGATGGACCATGCTTTGATGCCTCTCTGAGATAATCCTTGATGAACAGGATACCAATAATATTATCAATATCTTCTTCATACACGGGAATTCTGGAATATTGGGCTTTCATCAGCACTTCAATATATTCTTCTATCGGTTCCGATATATCGATGGCAAATACATTGATTCTGGGCGTCATTATTTCCTTCGCCATCTTATCATCAAATTCCATAATGGAATCTATCATTTCTTTTTCTTCACGGTTTAACACACCATTCGCCTGACTCTCCCTGACTAAGGATTTAATTTCTTCTCTTGAAAGCATTTCTTCAGCATTGCCTTCCCGTAAGCCAAAAGGCTTTGTAACCAGATTCGTAGAGAATGTCAGCAGCTTAATAAAGGGTGATGCAAATTTTGATATGATACGGATGGGTTTTACACAAAACAGACTGATTGCTTCCGGCTTTTGCAAAGCAATTCGTTTGGGTACCAGTTCACCGAAAACCAATGTGAAGTACGATAATATCAGCGTTACAGCAACAAATGATACCTTGTCACCATAGGATATTCCCATATCTTTTAGCCATTGTCCAACAGGCTTTGATAGTCCCGTTGCGGCAGAAGCACTGGAAAAGAAGCCGGCTAATGTAATTGCGACCTGGATTGTTGATAAGAATTTAGTAGGCTCCTCCAAGAACTTCAGAACAAGCTTTGCGCTTTTTCTTCCATCATCAGCTAACCTGCGTATTTTAGATTTGTTAACAGAAACCATTGCCATTTCCGCACAGGCGAAAAAAGCATTAACAAGTGTGAGAGCTGCCAGAATCATAATTTGAATGCCTATATGATTGGCCTCAGGGTCATCTTCCATTTTCTTTCCTCCAAAATAAAAACTAATTTTTAATATGCAAAATGTATTATAGCATATTAAATAAAAAAATTACACTATTTTTTATAAATGGACGATGATTGTAATCTTTACATTTTTATAATATAATGAATTATACCATAACTTTATTTGAATAAGTCCTAAAAACGAAGGAGGCGAATTGATGTATAACATCCTAATAGGCGGAGCTGCGGGTCAGGGTATCGACACAACCGTATCCATATTAGAAAAAGCATTCAAAAGATCCGGATATTTTGTCTATACTATCCGTGACTTTATGTCGCGGGTCCGCGGCGGTCACAATTTCATGGTAATTCGATTTGGAAATGAAGAAATCACCTCCCATAGTAATGAATTTGATGGTATCATCGCTCTTAATGAGGAAACCATCTCGCTTCATAAGGATAGCCTGAAAAAAGACGGATTTATCCTTTGTGACAGCAATCTGGAGGGTGATTTTGATGCCATTCGTATTCCCATGGCAGAAAAAGCAAAGGAGCTGGGAAATCCCCGGATTTCCGGCAGTATCTCTGCGGGAGCCATTCTTAAACTCTTTGGTGTTAACCCGGCGTTTATTGATGACATTCTGGGATCCTCTATCAAGCCGGTTTATCTTAAAATCAATCAGGAGGCTGCCCGTTTTGGATATGACAGTGTAGAATCAAAGTATCCCCATCTTGGAGGAGAATTTAAAGATTATATGCTTTTAAACGGCAATCAGGCCCTGGCTCTCGGAGCAATTGCTGCGGGCCTCAAATTTTATAGTGCATACCCCATGTCACCTGCCACACCGATTATGGAGTATCTTTCCAGGCATGGTTCCCTGACAGGTATTGTAATGGAGCAGGCAGAGGATGAGATTGCTGCCATTAATATGGCAATCGGCGCCTCTTATGCAGGCGTCAGGGCTATGACAGGAACCTCCGGCGGCGGGTATGCTCTGATGGTAGAAGCCCTCGGATTATCCGGTATGGCAGAAATCCCTGTGGTAATCGCAAATGTCCAGCGTCCCGGACCAGCCACCGGACTGCCTACCCGTACGGAACAAAGTGACTTGAAATTCACTATCTTCTCTTCACACGGTGAATTTCCCAGAATGGTAATCGCCCTTAGAAACCATACCGATGCCTTTTATCAGACAGCCCGGGCATTTCATATAGCGGACAAATATCAGATTCCGGTATTGCTGCTTAGTGACCAGTACCTTGGTGATTCCACCTCCACTGTAAAAACATATGATGTATCCGAGATTGCAAGCGATGCTCCGATTGTATCCTCTGATAAAGAGGATGATTATAAGAGATACCGTATAACGGAGAACGGAATATCCCCGAGGCGAATCCCCGGAAAAGGTAATTATTTTGTGACGGCTGACAGTGATGAACACGACGAATATGGATATATAACTGAAGCCGCCGATGTCCGTATTGATATGATGGATAAACGCATGCACAAGCTCGAAGGGCTCATCAGGGAGCTTGAGGAGCCTGAATTTATCGGCAAGGAGGATTGTGACATCCTTCTCATCGGCTGGGGTTCTACCTACGGCCCTATTAAGGAAGCCGTTAAGTCCCTTAATGAGGAACCGGGTAATTCATACGGTGCTTTAGTATTCGGTGATATCTATCCTCTGCCCGAGAAGCTCTTGCTTAATATGGCCGGTAAAGCTAAATCCATCATTAATATAGAACAAAATGCCACCGGACAGCTTGCCGGACTAATCCGCGAGACAACAGGAATACAGTGTGGCAGCAGTATCCTAAAATATGACGGCCGCCAGATTTCAGGAGAAGAGATTGTAAGCCGTTTAAAAAAGGAGGGTTATAATGAATAATTCCTTTCGTACATATGAAACCGCATGGTGTCCCGGCTGTGGAAATTTCAGTATCTTAAATTGTTTAAAAACAGCCTTGGAGGAATTGGGTAAGGACCCTCACGAGGTTCTTATGGCAGCGGGAATAGGCCAGGCGGCAAAAACCCCTCAGTACATTAGTGCAAACACCTTCTGCGGCCTCCATGGCAGGAGCCTTCCTGCAGCAACTGCTGCAAAAATCGTTAATGAAGGTCTGACTGTCATCGTTAATTCCGGTGATGGTGATTCATATGGTGAAGGCGGTAATCATTTCATACATGCCATACGCCGTAACGTAAACATCGCTCATTTTGTCCATGACAATCAGATATACGGTCTTACAAAGGGACAGTCCTCTCCTACCACGGCAGAGGGGCAGGTTACCAATGCACAGGCAGACGGCAACATAAGCCATCCGCTTAATCCGGTTCTTATGGCTATCGCTGCCGGAGCAGGCTTCGTAGCCCGTTCCTTCAGCGGTGATTCAAAGCACCTTATTGCCATGATGAAGGAGGCCATTACTTATAAGGGCTATGCTCTGGTCGATATACTTCAGCCCTGTGTCAGCTTTAACAAAATCAACACCTTTAGTTATTATAAGGAGAGAGTGTATCATTTAGAAGAGGATTATGATGCATCGGATAAGGCAGGTGCCATGTTAAAGGCCATGGAATTCGGAGCCCGTATTCCTATCGGTATTCTTTACCGTGAGGACCGCCCTGATTATCATGAAATGAACAAAATCCTTGCGGACAAAGAGCCTCTTGTGGACCAAAAATATAATCCGGAAGCTCTTACTATCCTGATGAAAGAATTGGTATAGCTCTATAGAAGAAGTATATAACATTTTGGTTAATCCAGTTTTATAATAAAAAAGCAACTCAACCTAAATGAGTTGCTTTTTTATTAGTTATTACTGTTTTGAGATTGTGCCACGGCACAATCTACCGCCAATGTTACGCAAAGACAGAGAAGCTCATTGTCGGGCTCAAAGATTTCAAGCTCATAGCTGTCTCCCCAGGTAAACCACGCCTTACTAAGCCTCATAATCTCATGTCCATTATCATACATGGTATAGT
>JAEZXP010000253.1 GCA_023419655.1 Bacillota bacterium
CATTTTGCAGATGGTTTTCATTCATCCGATTCAGGTATTCCTGCAGGGAATGGATGTTGTTAAACCGGATATTGCCGATAAGGGAGGATGCCCCCAGACCCATTCCCAGATAAGACGTTCCTTCCCAATATGCCAGGTTATGCCTGCACAGATAACCTTTTTTTGCATAGTTGGAGATTTCATACCGCTCATACCCATAGGAAGACAGTATCTCCCTGGTGCGATTGTAAATCATCCGGTCTGTTTCCTCGGAAGGTATCCTGGCCCTATCCGGGCCCTCCGGTCCATACCGTTCATAGAACGGTGTTCCTTCCTCAATAATGAGGCTATAGGCCGATAGATGCTCCGGCTGTAATGCGGCAACCCTGTGTATATTCGCCTCCCATGCCTCGGTATTCTGACCGGGTATCGCCGACATCATATCGATATTAATATTATGAAAGCCCAGCTCTCTTGCCAGGCGGTAGTTCTCCTCAAATTGTGAATAAGAATGTATCCGTCCCAGAAGCTTTAGCTCATGGTCGTGGGTTGATTGCAACCCAAAGCTCAGGCGGTTGATTCCCGCCTTTCTATAAGCCTGCAGCTTATTAAGTTTCATTCCGGAAGAATTCATCTCAATCGTTCCCGGATTAACCTCTATGGTTATCTCCGGTTCATCTCCTGCTAATCCGGTAAATTCGAATACTTCCTTCAGCGCATCCAGTACACGGACGATATACTCCGCATCCACACAGGAAGGCGTTCCGCCGCCGATAAATACGGAAGAAACGATATATTCGTCCGTCCTGTTCTGATAGCTTCTGATTTCCTTATATAAGGCTTCAAAATACGCTTTTATCCCTTTCTCATCAGAAGGTCCGGATAAGAAATCACAATAGTCACATTTTTTCACGCAAAAAGGAACATGGACATAAAGTCTCAAATCCTTTTTCCACGTTCCCTGTTCGCTATTCATATTGCTCACTGTATTCCTCGTTTCCATGTATTCACATCATATCTAATCTTCATCCAGTTTAAGGACGCTCATAAAGGCTTTTTGAGGTATCTCCACATTTCCTACCTGGCGCATCCTCTTCTTACCTTCCTTCTGCTTTTCCAGAAGCTTCTTCTTCCTTGTAATATCACCGCCATAGCATTTTGCAAGAACGTCCTTACGAACGGCCCTGACGGTTTCTCTCGCTATTACTTTGCTTCCGATGGCTGCCTGAATCGGTATCTCAAAAAGATGACGGGGAATCTCATCCTTTAGCTTCTCGCACATCCTTCTGCCTCTCTCATAGGCACTTTCAGCGTGGACGATAAAGGAAAGGGCATCCACTTCTTCTTTATTAATTAAGATATCCAGCTTAACCAGTTCAGACGGGACATATCCCTTAAGCTCGTAATCAAAGGAAGCATATCCTCTTGACCTGGATTTTAAAGCGTCAAAGAAATCATAGATAATTTCATTCAAGGGCAGCTCGTATTTGAGAAGTGCTCTTTTTTCCTCCAGGTATTCCATTCCCAGATAAACGCCTCTTCTTTCCTGGCAAAGAGACATAATCTGGCCGACAAACTCTGTGGTAACCATAATCTCCGCAGTTACAAACGGCTCCTCCATAAAATCAATAATAGTAGGGTCCGGCATATTGGTCGGATTGGTTATCTCGATAACTTGTCCGTCCGTTTTGTGAATCTTATAGATAACACTGGGTGCGGTGGTTACCAAATCCAGATTATATTCTCTTTCTAATCTTTCCTGAATAATCTCCAGATGCAAAAGGCCTAAGAAACCGCAACGAAAGCCAAAGCCCAGGGCGATGGAAGTCTCCGGCTCAAATTGCAGGGAAGCATCATTCAGCTGCAGCTTCTCAAGCGCATCCCGAAGGTCGGGATACTTGGCACCATCGGCCGGATACATCCCGCAATAAACCATGGGCAGCACTTTCTTATATCCGGGTAAAGGTCCGTCACAGGGATTCTTTGCCTCCGTAACGGTATCTCCTACTCTGGTATCCTTAACATTCTTCAGGCTGGCAGTGATATAACCAACCGTTCCCGCCGTCAATTCCTCGCAGGGTATGAACTGGCCGGGTCCGAAGGTTCCCAGCTCAACAACCTCCGATACGGCACCGGTTGCCATCATTTTAATGGATGAGCCTTTTCTTACGGTACCCTCCATTATCCTGCAGAATATAATGACACCTTTATAAGAATCATAGAGCGAATCAAAGATTAAAGCCTTTAAGGGCTTATTGATATCCCCTGTAGGTGCCGGAATCTTTGTAACAATCTGTTCAAGGACCTCCTCAATATTAAGGCCCTGCTTTGCAGATACCAACGGTGCGTCATGGGCCTCCAGCCCGATAACATCTTCTATCTCTGCTATGACCCGTTCAGGCTCGGCACTGGGCAGGTCTATCTTATTGATAACGGGCATAATCTCCAAATTATGGTCTAACGCCATATATACATTGGCCAGTGTCTGGGCTTCAATACCCTGGGCGGCATCCACGACAAGAATAGCCCCTTCACAGGCTGCAAGACTTCTGGACACCTCATAGTTAAAGTCCACATGCCCCGGGGTATCAATCAAATTAAAGATATATTCCTCGCCGGATTTCGAACGATATACCGTCCGGACGGTCTGTGCTTTAATTGTTATGCCCCTTTCTCTTTCCAGGTCCATATTGTCTAAAACCTGTGATTGCATCTCGCGACTGGTCAGCAGTCCTGTCTTTTCAATTATTCTATCCGCCAATGTAGATTTACCGTGATCGATGTGTGCAATGATGCAAAAATTTCTAATCCTGCTCTGGTCTAGTGCCATGGTACTCCTCCTGTGTATATGCTAATCCCGCAATGATGCGGGTACAAAATTCGATTATAGACTGGTGTAAGTATACCATATCATTTTTTCCGTTACAAGATACTTCCTTATCGTTTGAGCGACGAAATATCTATTTCCCCTGCAATACGGCATCGAGTATCTCTGCAAATGGCCGCATCGCATTTTTAGCGGACTTAAGCGTGTTATATTCCGTTCCTAATTCGATTAATAGACTCTTGGGTCTGACATCCAGATTATAACGTAAATACTGCAAATAATTTCTGTAAAATAAGCCGGGATACATCTCTAAAGATTTTAGCTGAAGCTGAAGACTAAAAGCAAGATTATCCTGCAAATAAGGATTATCCAGTCTTTCTATCGGCCCATTCTTATCTCTGCTTAATCCGTTAAACAGCATAATCTGTGCCGTCTCCTGTCCATTAATATAGGTAGAGCGCTTATCTAAAGCGTCTCTATGTATGTCAATAACAACATCGATGCTGGGGTTTTCATCCAATATCTTTAGGATAGCTTCTCTTGCATAATTGTAGGCTTTATTTCTATCCATCCTCCCATTTACTAAATCATACACCCCCCGGTCATGAATTACGTTGTAGCCATACTCCTCTTCTAAGATTTTAGTGAGTAAATCACCAATTCCTACAACCGAGTCCTCCAAAACACCTTTCCTGCTGTCTACAAATGCCTCCTGTGAATGGGTATGATATATCAGTATCTGCGGCTTATCTTTAGCAGTTTTAATCGTCATATCCTTTTCAAGTAAAACCTTTGCATCAAGCAACTCATCCGTAACCCTTGTAGACGGGTCGAGGATATAGAAATTCCTTACAAGAAAGCTCACGTCATTAAGCTGTTCTAAGGTAAAGGGAGTACCATTGTAACTTCGCATCGTTTCAATAGCTCCCCCCTCTCCCCCGAATTCTGTTTTAAATTCATTATAATCAATTGCCCCTTCCATAATTTTAACCGGTATCTCATAGGATTGGTTTTGATTATGCAGAGCGGCACTGGCTTCTATGTAATCCTTAAAATCCTCTCCATTTAATATGGCTCCGTTCGTTAATATATATTCTTTTGTTAAAATTCCGCCCATTATCTTCTTGAATTTTTTCTCTTCCCGCTCATATGTCTTGGGTTTATTTGCGGCATTCACAGCTTTTATATCGGTATCCGGACGGATTTTTGTTCCGGCAGATACATACTGGTGCAGCTCGCAGATACCTGAAGCCATATTTATAGGAAACGGATAATCCGCCTTTTCCCCGGCGATATGATATCCTATTGTGGCGGAGCCTGATTCTAGTATTCCCGAATAAATATTTGAAATAATGGCCGTGCCCATATTTATTTTAGCTTGACCGATTTTTTCGGAAACAGACAGGGTAAAGACGCGTACCAAAAACAATACGGATACCATTATTATAGTAATAAGTATTATTCGGTTGCGCCTTCTCCTGTCTCTAAATAAGTATCGTTTCATTACTGCCTCCAAACCAAAGAAAAAGAATAGCAAAATAACAAGCCTAATTAATTATATTCAAACAGCTTGTTTTTATTACCTAAGTCAAAACGGTTTGGGAAAAGCACGAATTTAATGCCTCCGATACGGTATAACTGATTCGTTTCACGGATTCATCTATATTTTTTGGGGTTACAAACATATTATACATCTGCTTGCCGTTAACCTCTGATATGAATTTGAATATATCCTCCTCTCCAAATCCCGTTGATTCCATATATACCGTTAAGGTATCCGCAACAATTGTCGCAGCATCCACCACTGTGGGAACACCAATCGCAATAACCTTAACACCAAGGCTTTCCTCATTGAGCGCCTTCCGGTTATTGCCCACTCCGGAGCCGGGGCTTATTCCCGTGTCTGCTATCTGGACGGTGGTATTTAACCGGTTTATACTTCTGGATGCCAGCGCATCAATAACGATAACCAGCTTGGGGTTCGTCTCTCTGATAACCCCTTTAATGATTTCCAACGTCTCCATACCTGTCTGGGCCATGACCCCCGGCGAAATTGCACTTACACTTCCAAGATGGTTCTTCTCCTTAAAGTCCTCACCAAATTCACGGATAAGATGACGTGTAACAAACAGATTATCTACAACCTGCGGGCCTAAGGCGTCCGGTGTAACCTCACGGTTTCCAAGCCCTACTACCAGAATATCGTCTTTGCTTAACTTTCCTGTAAGCCTTCTCAAATTCTTTGCGATTACCTCGGATACCGGTTTATGATAATCCTCCTCCATTGAATCATTCAGCTCAGGAGCCTCGATGGTGATATATGTTCCGATTGGCTTTTCCATCGCCTTGGCTCCTGCGTTATCCTTAATTTCTACTGTCGTGACACGGATTTTATTTTCTTCGTCATAATCCTCTGTCAGGATAACACCCTTTATCTCAACATTATCCTCCGGAAAGCTTTCTCTAACTTCAAGTGCCAGGTCCGTCCTTATTTTATATTCCATTTTAATACCATTCCTTTCTTCATCATACATTTCTTTTCATCGTTATTTTCTACAAGGCTTTAAAAATTATGTATTGACATTATCAAGTCAATATACTACTATATAATAGTATGTTTTCATTAGAACGACCGTGTCCGGATTTAATGAAACAAAATAAGAACCGCCAATCCAGGTTACGTATAACTCTCTCAATGCCGTTCTTGGAGCTATGGTAGTATTATAATGATTATAATTTTGGAGGTGTAATATTGGCTAACATTAAATCTGCGAAAAAAAGAATCTTGGTAAATGCAAAGAAAACCGAAAGAAATAAAGCTATCCGGTCCAAGGTTAAGACAATGATTAAAAAAGTGGAAGCTGCAGCTGCTGCAGGAGATAAAGAGCTTGCTAAGACAAATCTCTCACTTGCAATTGCAGAAATCGATAAAGCTTGTTCGAAAGGCGTTATGCATAAGAACACAGCGGCAAGAAGAGTTTCCCGCATAACAAAGAGTGTAAATAAGATTGCTTAATAAACAATAATTGATATGCACGGACTGATATACATTGGCTAAAGTCATAAAAGCCATTGTATATCAGTCTTTTTTTGTTAGAGCGATATTGACTGTTTTAATCTTTTTCATTTTTTACCACAGGAATGACAAAGTATGCCCTTATAATGACCCGTAAAACGAACTCGTTGGCAAAGGTTTACTAATAAGGAGTGACATACATAATGAAGAAAAGATTAGCAGCATTGTTTTTTATTTCCATGATTTCCTTCTGTTTGTCCGATCTGGTCAAAGCTTCGGCATCAGAAGTAAGTACCGTCGTTACCGTCAATCAGATTTATCTATCCCGGTACCCCGATAAGACTGTCTATGGTTATGGTGAAAGCTTTGACCCTGCCGGGATGGAAATAAGAGGCATAAACAGTGATGGGACCACCAGTATTATAACGGATTATACGGTGGAAGGTTTCCACAGCGACCAGCTGGGAAGTCAGATAGTCACAATCCGTTATCAGGATTACAACCTATATCTGAGTGTATTTATACAGCCGGCAAAGGTGACCGGTGTCAAGGTCAGCCAGCCGGGTCCGGAATCGTATACCCTTACCTGGGATGCGGTAAACGGGGTGTCCTATTACGAGATTCAGCGCAGAGACAATATAACCGGCACCTTTCAGCCGCTGGCTACAACTGAGAGTAATTCTTATACGGTATATGATTTAAGCGGAGAGGTCTACACTTATCAGGTTCGGGCGGTTATGCTTTCGGGCGGATTTTATAGCGGTGATTTTTCTGACCCCTTTGATGCTGCAACGACACCCGGTATGGTGGAGTCGGTTTCAGCGGTCAGTACAACGGATACCTCCACGACGATTTCCTGGAGCCCTGTAAACGGTGCGACAGGGTATAGCATCTACAGGAAGAATCCGGCCACCGGTGAACTCATCCATCTGGGAGATACCGCGGCGCTCACCTATGAAGCCACCGGATTGAAGGCGGGCACCAGCTATCAGTATCAGGTACGGGCCTATCGTTTGAATAATGCCTTCGGCGGCGAGCTTTCACCTGTTCTTGACACCAGTACCAACCCTGCAAAGGTGGCGCTAAAATCCAAGGCAGGCGATGGAAAGGTCCGATTGACCTGGACCAAGGTAAATGGAGCCACCTCCTATGAAATCTACATGGGGGATGAAATATCGGAATATGCTCTAATCGCCACAATAACAGATATGGCCGCTACGAGTTATATCGCGGAGGGCTTGGAGCTGGATACGGCGTACACTTTCTACATGGTGGCGAAGAGGAATTACAACGGAGCGGTCTATGAGGGTGTGCCATCCGATATGAAGACGGTGACCATCGCAGAGATTCCTGCAACAAGCACGCAGGCTAAGATTTTTGCAGATAAAGCTGCTTTTGAAAAATCCACGGCATATACCAAGATTGATTTTTTTAAGAATAATGTTAATTTTAAGAAAAGTCCTGTGATTCCAGGCTTGGCAAATACCAATGTGGGAGGCTTTAGCAGCACATCCATGTGTCCTCAGGGAATTACCTTTGCAGGGGATTATCTGCTGATGACCGCATACGACATAGCGAAGGAAGAACAATCGGTTATCTACTGCATGGATAAGAAGACGGGGGAACTGCTTACCACCTTAATCCTGCCGACCAATGCCCATGCCGGCGGCATTACCTACGACGGCAAAAATGTCTGGGTTACCACAGGAACCCGGATATCTGCGTTGTGGTATTCGGATATTAAGGATGCGGCCCGCTCCGGAAAGCCCTATGCGGAGGTAAGCTTCCATTCGGTCTGCAAGGTAGGAATCTCTGCTTCCTATATTACCTACTATAATAATAAGTTGTGGGTGGGGTCCTATGATGAATTGAATACAACGAAGCTGTACAGCTTTTATGTGGATGATTTTGGTACCTATATGGAGCTGGAGAAAGTGGATACCATGTCGATGCCGACCCGAGTACAGGGGATTGCGTTCACAGAAGACGGATTGATGATTCTCTCCCGCTCCTGCCAGCTGTATGCCGGCCTGCGCGGATATATGCGCCAGATTGATGTCTACCAGCCGGACCTTTCACAGGAAGGCAGCGGAAGCATTGATTTGGGAAGCTGTATGAAATTTGAATATGTTCCTTCCATGAATGAGGGTATTGCCATAAATGGCGGATATCTGTATGTATTATTTGAATCTGCGGCCACATCTTTTGAGAATGCTTCTTACCGGATGGACCGGATTTGTGCCTTTGATTTAAAAGCAATGATAGCCATGAGAGATTAAGCGGCAAAAAGCACAGAGGGTGCTTTTCGCTCAGTATTTATATGCCGCTGAAGCAGCAGATGGAGGTTAAGATGGATATGGAAGTGTTCGATTATCTTAATAATATTTATTTACCTCTTTGGGAAAAGTATAACGAACTATGCAAGAGCTTAAAAGAAGCGGAAATAAAAATAGCAGGCGGATTTTTCAACAACCATTCTGTTAAACATAACAATACTTTTATAACAGAGTATTTTCCTATACCCGTTATTTTAATGGAAAATCGGGGGGATATAGGAATTGATATTGATTCTATTTGGCTTGAAATAAAACTGACAAAGGAAATGGCGCTTAATTTGGATTATACGCAACTCGCAAGTACATACCTGTTTGAAGTCTATGGTGCAGAAAACTATCTCAGTGACATATATAACGAGCAGACTGACATTTCAGATATCGTAAATAACATTCATAAAAGTGAGGAATCTACTCTCTGTATTTGCTTTTACTTTAACAAAGAAGTCGATGTTAGCGAGTTACTTAACGTAATCAACATATTCGCAGTATAAGCATAATCTTCAGCCAAAAAAAGCGGATACCTCATTGTGAAGTATCCGCTTCTCCTTATTGATTCGCCGCCGCAGAGAACACCGACAGGCACTTTAGAGTATTAGGAACAGGTGTACTGCGCTATGCGCTAATCAACTAATGGTTAGCCTCCTGTCCGCTCTTAGTAATTCTCATTTGAAGCTTTTACAAAGTTCAAGAGCAATGTAACTGCTTCTCTTCTGGATATATTATTCCTCGGGTTAAAGTAATCGCCCTCCTGCGTAGGGAATAGCTTCAATCCCTTCGCCAGAGCAACGGCTCCAAGATAATTCTGATTGATTGTACTTTCATCCGCATATCCCGTGGTATAAATCCCCTTAATCTTCGCTATCTTCTCCAGTCCAAGCCTTTTGATAAAGCTATATGCCATCTCTTCTCTTGTAATCAATTTGGTGGATTCCTTAGCAGCTTCACTTTCATCATACCAATAGCCCAGCTTCTCAATCAGCATGCTGATTTCTCCCTCTGTAATTAACTTATCCGGGCTAAAGCTGCCGCCGTCAAAGCCTATATTCATATCAGACAAAAGAAGAATATCCCTGTTTTCTTTCGTATCTGTTATATCATTATATACATAAGGTTTGGCATCCTTATATACTTCACCGGAGTAATTCAGCTGCTCTCCTGTGAATGGGGAGATATATGCCGGGTTAATATCCGGACGGTATACCAGGCGAACCTCATAGGCTGCGGAATAAACTTCTGAATAATCATAATATCGGTCTTTCGATTTATAATTCGGGTCATATTGATTAATAATATTAATCTCATACAACAGGTTATAGCCATCCTTGCTGATGTAATGATTGAAAGCTTCCTTGGCAGTCATGGCGTTTTTGGGAGATTCGAAGATAATATCATCATCCCAATTCACATTATAATTATAAATCTTTCCGGTAACGCCGTCCACGGAACCGTTGATGCCGTTATAAATGAATTCTATTCCTTCATTAAAACGATTATAACGGTAAGAATACCCTCCATATACAGGCTCATTGTTCTCTTTATGATATGCTACGTAGTCATCGGTCTGCTCAACCAGCTTCGTCTTACTAAAACGGTCCTATACCTGGCTGTTTAAGAATTTCTCAAAGGTTTCTTTGCCGTATTCCCGGTCATATTTTATTTCTACCGGAAGCCACTTGCCGATATTCCTGTCATAACCATTTCTTACGTTTGCATTAAAGCTGAGAATCTTTCCGCTCTTTGCGTCAACGG
>JAEZXP010000030.1 GCA_023419655.1 Bacillota bacterium
GAAAATATCTGCTGATAACCCACTCACTGAGAGCAGCAACGGTTTCACCCATTTCAAAATATATTAATCCCAGAAGATTCCTGGCATCCGTATTCGTTTTATTCAATTCCAGGCTGTTTTTTAAAGCAATAATAGCCCCCGATAAATCTCTGACCTTGGCCCTTGCCAGTCCATTGTTATAATATATATTAGAGGCCCTGAACACCTTTTTGTATAAGGTCAGGTCCTGGCCGCAACGGTCACAGCGTATTCTCTTATCCGATACATTACGTTGGCAATTCGGGCAAATCATGTTATCTCACCTAACTTCTTTCATCATAATCAGTTGTTGTCTTTGTCCTTCAGCAGTTCCTTTAAAATATCCGAAATATCCGTCATATCATTATTATATATCACATCTTCCGCCTGTTCAACTTCAAGACTGGGTTGAAATTTTTCAATTTCTTCTTCAAAATTAATCATCTGCAACTCTCCTTATTTTAGAACGATGGCCTAAGATTTATGCCATTTTTATCTAAAAGCTCCTTCTAACATCATAACCATTCTATCAGCAAAAATCAAGAGTTACTTTTCACTTGACTATAGTATTAAATCGTTTACAATAAAAAGTACATATAATGACATATTGTCCGTGTGGGAGGAAGCATTATGAAAAAAAAGTATATATCCATTTTCACATTATTTCTTATGATATTTGGCATATTCTATGCTTTTACAGGCTGTGGCAAGGATAAATCGATTGCCCGAATAAATAATAAAGAGCTTACCATAGAGGATTTTCGTTATGATATCTATCTGGCGCAGATAGAAGGAGACACCTGGAACAGCAATTATAAAGAAATTCTTGGAATTGACTATTGGGATTATGAGGTGGAAGGGTCAAGCATGAAGCAGCTTACCAAGGATACCGTTATGACCAGAGTTATTCTATACGAGGTTCTGTCCAGCGAAGCAAAAAAGCATGGCTATTCTCTCAGCGAACAGGAACTTCGTACTAACGAAGCAGATGCAGACAATTTTATACAGTCTGTGTCACAGGAGCAGCTTAAAGAGAGCGGCATAAACCGGGACATCCTGATTAAGGCCTTTAACAAATTAACCTTGGGCGATAAGTATTATCAGGCCGTAATCAGTGATTATGAGGTAGACGAGGAAGCTATCAAAGGCAATATAGACCCCGATGAATACATAGAGTATATAACCGAATGCCTCTATGTTCCTACGGCTACGGTCAGCTACCAGCAGATAACTCCCTTAAGTGACGACGAGCTTGAAAAAGCCTATCATACCATATTGGATGTAGAAAAATTAATCGCAGACGGAGCCGGTTTTGATGAGGTATTAGCGCAGGTTGAAGGTGTAATCCATTATAACCGCAGCTTTATTCTAAGCGATAACACTGCTGAGGAGGAATATAAGGAAGCCTCCATAGCGCTTGAAAATAACAGCTACAGCGGTGTTATCACGACACAGTTCGGCCACTATATTATTCATATGCTTGACAACAGCTCCACCGAACGGTATGAACAGGCTGTTGAAAATGCCATTCATGAAGAAAAAACAAGCCAATTCAAAGCAGCTTATGATGAGTTGTTAAAGGAATATGATATTACGATTGATACAGATTACTGGAATTCTATCGAAATAGGTCCTGTATCCAAATAAAACAATCAGCAGCGGGCCTTATGTTAATAATAACGGATAGTCTATTCGGACCTCACATATAATATAATGAAATACCTTTTAATTATTTAAGATAGGGGCAGCCATGATAAAACAAACCATAAAATTACTCAATATGTTTTTCCGGAAGATAAGAGATGATCATGTATCAGCCTTTTCAGCACAGGCCGCTTTTTTTATCATCATCTCTTTCTTCCCCTTTTTAATGTTTTTGTTGAGCATCGTCCCTTTATTTTCTTTGGAGGAAAGCACGATTCTAAGAATTTTCTCCCAGATTTTTCCCAAGGCTTTTAATTCTTTTATATTTCGTGTTATAACAGAGGTATATGAAAACTCCAACTCCGGTACAGTAATCTCTATTACTGCTGTTACCGCTCTCTGGTCCGCAGGAAAGGGGTTTCTTGCCATCATGAAGGGTCTGAACTCCGTATATGAGATTAAGGAAACAAGACATTCCATATTCCTTCGAATTACCTCTACCATCTATACCCTGATATTTGCCATCATGCTGGTTGCAAGTATCGTGCTTTTTGTATTCGGTAATAAGCTATACCTGTGGACCACCGAACGCTTTCCGGTATTGCAGGATTTAGCCCTGGTAATTATCAGTCTCCGAACAATTGTGGGCTTGATAACCCTATTGGCTTTTTTCCTCGTTATCTATATGGCAATCCCCAACCGGAAAACAAAGATTGCAAAGGAGCTCCCGGGAGCCTTGGTATGTGCCGCAGGATGGATGGGCTTTTCCTATGCCTTCTCCTATTATATTGACCATTATTCCAACTATGCCTCCATGTACGGAAGCCTCACAACCATCGTATTATTCATGCTCTGGTTGTATTTTTGCATGTATATATTATTTATCGGCGCCGAGGTCAATATTTTATTTCAAAACAAACCATTGGTTGATAAAATCAAGCAGCTTTACACGGAGCCGTCCGATGATATTACCATCGATGAATAAAGATACTGTCACCTGCCCTATTCATATATGAATCCAATATCCGTTCCCTTATAAAAGTATTTTATAATTTCTTCGTATTTTTTTCCTGCATCCGATAAGGACTTAACTCCATTCTGGCTCATTCCCACACCGTGTCCATAACCGCCTCCATTAATGGAGACACTGGTAAGCTTCCCGCCCTCTGTATTCTTATCGATAAAGAAAAAGGCACTGGGCAGAAGGCTTAAATCCTTTACTGAGTTATCATTTGCCTGGTAAACCGTATCCTTAGACGGGGAGAGAAGTACCCTGATATTATATTCTGTCTGAACCTTTATTGTCCGTTCGGTTCCCTGTATGATAAGCTCAAAGATTATTCCTCCGGTTCCTCTTGTCGCAACAAAGATATCCACAATGTCACCAACTGAACTGACAGGCCGGCTTTCATATACGGCGTCTTTACCTGCTTCTCCGCTGATAAGGGTTGTTATAAGCTCCGGATTCGCCTTATATCTTCCCGAAAGCTTTTCATTAATATTGTCTCTTATATCTTTGGCATCGATGGTAACATTCCACCGGTACCAGCTAAATCCGCTGTCATAGGTACTATAATCGGTATCAAGAATAAAGCTTCTAAAATTCTCTTCCTTGGATAAATCCTGATAGAGGCTGCCGGAATTGTTCCCGGATAACGCCCCTTCACTATCCCCTTCTACACTCAGAAGTCTTCCGTTCAGATATGGTATTGCCGTACCGCCTGCCCATACATGCTCTACCCCGGTTGTATGTCCGCAGGAGGTTGAGAAATAATACGCCGTTATTACATCCCCGTCATATTCCACGACCTTGCCGTATGTGTCCTTTACTGCCAGGATAGAATCTTCATTTTCTTCAATATTGTTATATACCTGATAGGATACGCTGTCATCCACATGGGCACCATACCGGCTTAAGCTGTTGGCGATGAGATGACGATAGGCATAGCTTCTTGCACAGACCGCCTGAACCTTAAGCGGCTCGATGCCATAATATGTAGGCATCTCACTTGGAATGACTGCATAGAGATACTCTTCCAGAGGTAATTCATTGATAATCATCAGTCCTTTATCTCCTTGGTCAATCTCTATCCTGCCTCTGTACTTGGGATTTCCCGTGGAACGCTCGATGGATAATATCTTTATCCTTCCTTTATCAGAGACAGGCTCTATAATCACCCTGCCGGCAGACAGCAGCTCATCCCCGGACTGCAAGGTTATGGTATCTTCCGCAGTATAGAGCGTTTCATCCTCATCAACTCTTACAATAAAATCGGATGTAGCCCCCAATTTCACCTCACTGTGATAGATATCCTTAAAGCCTGAGGTATGGAGAAGTACCCTTATATTCTCCGCCTTTATACTTTCCCTTATTAATGCAGCGCTTATCTTCCCTCCTGATACCACAAAATCCGTCGTATCATAGCCGACAAGTATACTTGTGGTTCGCTCCATCGAAAGCTCCCCGTATATTTTGTATATCTTATAATTCTCTTCAAGAGGAATTCTTCCATATCCCTCTATTTCAATAAAATCCTCTCCTGACAGCAATACCTTCCCTTTAATCACATCAGGCTTTACGCTTATACCTACGATTCTTTCATTTTCAACGGAGATATCACCGATTATCTTCTCAATCTCCTGGGAAAGCTTTGACTGTGCCTGAAACTCCTTATTGATTCCGTTAATATAGGCCTCTACCTTCGTGTCCTTCCCCGACTTAATCCAGACATTATGAATCGTAATTTTATCCTTATGTATTTTATTGATATAGATTATCTCATTGCCGCAGGTCAAGGCTTCTATTCCTTTGTTATTAAAACGCTTTAAAAATTCCTCTCCTGTCAGCCTGTTATAGCTTCTGTCTGCTTCGGGATTAATCAGTTTCTCATAATCCCTTGCATCCTGATAATAATATCGGCCGATATCGGCTACAATTCTATCCTTTCCGTCCTCGGTAATCTCACGGTCAAGAATGAAAAGAATCTCCTTCTTAACGATTTGCTCTTCCTGCGGAATAAGTTCAAGCAGAGAATTATACAGTTCCAAAAACTGAGGTATCTGAATCTTCTCTTCGGCGTTTAAAAAGTCAAATGACAAGCCGGAGTATACCCCCTGAAACCGGGGAGTTCTTGTTATAAGCCTGTCTATTAAAGCCTTGCACTCTCCTATCGTTAAGGCTTCTGCGGGAGAATCGGTTATGCTGCCTTCTATCAGCCCCATATTCCACACAGCATTCACATACGTGTCATACCAGCCTGACATTTCCTTATCAGCATAGCTTATATCCATCTTTAATGCTTCTCTGCCGTTCCTGTCGTATGCAAGATGGCTTAAAAGACGGTATGCTTCCCCTCTTGTCATCACATTTTCCTTAATAATAACATCATCATCTGTACTATCATCTCCGGATTTCACCTGCCTGATGATATTAGCAGCCAGTACGGCTATTATAATTACAATACACACGCCCATTACTATAAGCTTTTTCCTGATATTCATTGCATCCCTCCTCCGGCTAGCGTACTGACATGTTCATCTTTAGGATAACCGTGCAGAATATGTCAGTACACTGGTTATCCGGATTTATAACACCAGCTTGATTATCCCATATGCTAATATATTATGTCAATGCAACGAATATTCGTACAAGTTGTAACTTGTTTGTGAATTTAAAATGGCAATATGTTTAAAGCAGAATACCTGCTTTATTCACATTGCCATAATCGTATTAATCCTCTGCCAGCCCGAATTCCTGAACAGCCTTTATGATGCCGTCTATCTTTCTCTTATCCGCAGCAAAGCGTACAGGGTAACCGCTGTCTATCAGATAGAAGCTGTCGTCATAGGAATAATAGCTGGTGATATACGGCTCTTCGGAGCCGGATATATGATAGGACATCGTAAGAGCCGGCTTTAGGTTGCTGACAGAGACTTCCTCCTTAAGCTGGATATCCATCTTTGCCGCTATCATAACCTGATATAAATCTTTGAATTTATCCTCTTCTGTCAGCTCCCCATTATAGTAGTAGGCAGATATCATTTCTTCCTCACCTTCAGCGTTCGTTACAGTCTCTCTCTTTATCTCCATCGTATAATGAGTGCCTCCTATGTCGATATCAATCTTATCCACTGTATCGATATTATGAAGATTTACAAAGGTGCTTAGGATACCAAAGGCATCCACCGTCAGCATTTCCTCCACCTTTGCCGCGCTCATGGTATAGACCGCCTTATCTCCATCTTTTCTTACATAATAATCTCCATTATCATTCTTATCACCGATATAGAGCTTAAAATTCTTTTCTTCTATAATTACTTCACCCGTTGTATTGTCGTCACTGTCAGAATTGGTATCCGCTTCTGCCGTCTGCGCCTCATGCTTTTCATAATATTCTACGAATACAGAGGCCTGAGGGCCATCTAAGCCATACTTGTCAAAAGTCTCCGTGCTATATTCCACACAGGCTAAAAAGTCAAAGCTGCTGTACTTGGAAAGAAGCTCCGAGACCTTCGAGCTGTCAGCCGCATATACCTCTTCATAGGGCTTAAGGACCGCCCAGGAAAGAAGCGGGGTTCCGGCTATGTGATGGATGGAATCAGGGTCATAGATTAGTTCAAAATCCTCACCGTCTCTATACGATATCTCAATATGATAGATATCATTGGAGGTTATTGAAGGCCCATTCTCCACCTGAGTCATATCCATATCGCTATAGGACAGATTCGTTCCATAGAGCGTCGGCAGTATATAGACAGCATCATTACCATCTATCATGGCATAATAGCCCTGTGCTCCCACTGCCTTGCTTCCCAGACGAATAGCGATGGTTTTGCCGTCTGTCTGGGTCGCATTGATAGAGGCAAACGGACTGGCAAGACCATACTGTCCAAGGTCCTCCGGCTTTTCATTTACCATACGCTCCGCCTTTACCTCATCCATCAGATTTATCATATTCTTTATATAATTTTGCTTAATGGGACGGTTCCTGTCTGCTTCCAGAATCCAGACATCTTCCTCTCGAATAAAGGTCATATCCGCCTTCTCATTTTTAAAATGAATCGTTTCTATCCGCTCCGGGTCCATCGTCGCAATAATCAGCGAGGTGTCTGCTTCACTCGTATCCTTATCTGTCCTGCCAGCAAACCTGTCTCTGTTCATATACCATAGATAAAAGCCTGATAAAAGAACCAATACCACCAGAAGGGATATCAGGGTTACCTGGTTTTTCTTCTTTCTCCTTGACATTACCGCTTCCTCCTTCTAACAACGATAACGATACCCGATGTAAGAATCAGTACAGGTACCACGATAATTGTCAGAGCTGCCCAGAACATTACCGGCTTCTGTGTTATATTCAAAGGCTCGGGATAGAGATATCTGGGTCTTACCGATATGGTTTCAATTTCTCCTACAAGCGTTCCTATTGTATTAACCAGCAGCGAGAAATTGCCAAATTCATTCAGCATGCTATCCTCAAATACCATTGCCGATGTGTATACCACCAAATTGGATGTAACCCCGTTAAAGGTATCGCTGGAAAGGACACCGGTGTAAAACGGTCCCTCCGCATCCTCTTCTTCTTTCATAAGTGTCTGTGCATTGACATTTATCTTCGAATATGCCTGGGCAGAGGTCTCCATCAATGGCTCTATGGACAGGGAACTTCGTATATTATCCATTACCGTAAGTCCTGAAGCGGTCGGTGTGACCACAAGACGATTGCTGTTATATAAGCCGCTTGTAATACCATGTTCCAATACCTTCGGAACAATATACGTGGGGTATCCGGGAACATAATGATTGGTGTCTCCCTCACATATAATGCCCTTTGTCATCTGTATTCCGTAATAATTAATTAGCCAATTGAGGTTCTTTAAATCCTGTGCCCTATAGTCCATAACGATGACAGCGTTGCCCCCTGCTGCCATATACTGCTTTATCAACTCCGTCTCCGAATCAGAGAAATCAATTACCGGAGCATTAATAATCAATACATCGCAATCCTCAGGCACCTGCTCCATTGTCAGGGTCTGAAGCGGATTGATGGTAATATTCATTCTGGCCATAATATCCTTAAATATAGTGCCAACCTCCGATTCCTCATGGCCGGATGTATAATAAACAACCGGAAGGTCCGAACTTGTCACATACTGGATTGCAGATATAAGCTTACCTTCCACATCAATACCGACCGTATGGTACTGGAAAGTCTGCTGGCTGAACTCCTGCACCAGCATATCATTGTAATCCACATATTTACCCTGCTTTGTGTTGTTATTTACAACAAGGAAGCTGTTCAGGCCCACTTCATCCTCAACATATTCTGATGCAAAGGCAGGATACTGGATGGGGTCCTTTTGTTCTAAGTTTATACGGTCTGACAAGCTGTCGAACTTCTCTGCTATCTTATAAAATGTCGGAGCTTCTTTCCCCGCCTCAATCAGATAGTAGATTGTTACGTCATCCTCCAGCCCCTTAATATACTCCTTCGTATCCTCCGTCAATGTATAAATTCCCTCGCTGCTTAAGTCAAGCTTTAAATCAAATTCAGTAATAATTAAATTCACCAGCAAAGCCAATACAATGACGACGATGGATATCGCAGATACATAGGCTCCACTCTTAAAGCTTCTGCCGGCAAAGGAAGCTTTAAATTTATCAAAAAAACCTTCTTTATTATTGTTATTATAATCGTTCATACTTTCCTCCATTCCTACGCATGTTTTTTACACATCCCCCGCTATAAGCGGTGGGATTTCCCCCGCTATAGGCGGTGGGATTTCCCCCGTCATTGGCGGTAAGATTAACTCCATCTCTTCTTCTTAATGACTTGAGTGGACATAAATAAAAATACGAAGATTATACTCAAATAATATATAATGTCTGCCAGATCAAAAATGCCCATATAAAAGTTATTAAAGCGGGCGGTAGCAGAAAGCCAGTCAAATACCTTTACAATGGCTCCGTCATATAAGGTAGGTCTGGTCATGTAGACGGCCGTAAGAATTGCCGTCCCAATCAAGCCTGTTCCGATTGATACGGTCAGGTTGTGCATCATCGTCCACAGCACCAGACATATAATAAGCAATAATACTATAAAAAAGATAAATGCCGTCCGATGGTTCGTTGGTATGCTGCTTGCAAGCCCATCCATAAAAAGGGTAAAGAAAAACACAATAAAGGTTATGACTGCTGCCACTACCTGGCTTTCCGTCAGGGAGGACAGGAATAAGCCCATGGCAAGATAAGCTCTCCTAACAGCAAAAAACCTGTGATGCTTGCATAAGAAGAGGCAAACGGCACGCTGCCGTACCTTACCATAATCAAAGGATACATGCTTATAAAAGCCACCACCAAAAACAAAATAGTAAACACAGCAAAAAACTTACCCATGATGATATCTCCCGCCGTAACCGGAGATGTTAAAAGAAGCTGGTCTGTCTTTTGCTTGTTTTCCTCCG
>JAEZXP010000037.1 GCA_023419655.1 Bacillota bacterium
AACGGTATAACGGCCGTTTTTGCACCATCCGATAATCCCTTTTATCTCGGGATGCTCCGGGTCTCCCACAATAATAATGTGACGGCCCTCCTGTTTATTTACTATTCGGTGTATCTTTTTGACAAAGGGACAGGTTGCATCAATAATTTTGTGGCCAAAAGAGGAAAGCTCGTCTAAAATCTTTTCGGAAACACCATGTGCCCGTATAATTATTGTTCCCCCTGGCAATCCGTTTAATTCTTCCGGAGATTCTATCACTCTTATTCCTTTTTCCTCAAAATCCTTAACAATCTCCTCATTATGGATAATCGGACCGTAGGTATAAATGGGGCTGCCGTTTTTTATTTCATTATATACAACATCAACTGCCCGCTGTACTCCAAAGCAGAAGCCTGCATTTTCTGCCTTCTTTATATTCAATATTCCAGCTCCTTATCTATTGATTCTACCGGCTTTTTTCATAATAGCCGATAATCGTATCAATCACTTCATCGATTGTCATATAAGAGGTATCTACTAATATAGCGTCATCCGCCTGCTTTAAAGGAGCAAATTCTCTGTTCATATCCCTGTTATCTCTGAGGATAATATCCTTCTCAATTTCATTTATATCGGCAGACACACCTTTTTCCTGAAGTTCCAGATACCTTCTTTTTGCCCTTTCCTTACTGCCGGCAGTGAGAAATATCTTTAAATCGGCATCCGGAAGTACAAAAGTCCCAATCTCCCTGCCATCCATGACCACATCTGCCTTTTTTGCAAGACTGCGCTGGAGCTCTACCAGCTTTAAGCGTACCACCGGGTAGACCGATGAGGCACTGGCCATGTTGCCGACTTCCTCCGTACGAATAAGACCGCTTACGTTCTCGCCGTTTAGCAAAACCTGCTGTTCGCCGTCCTTATATTCTATCGTTACATCCGCATACTCGCAGGACGCTTCAATTGCCGTTTCATCCTCCGCTGTAATATTATTTCTGATAAAATATAATGCCAGAGCTCGATACATTGCACCGGTATCCACATAGATGAAGCCCAGCTGTTTCGCAATTTTCTTCGCAATTGTGCTTTTTCCTGCTCCCGCCGGTCCGTCAATCGCTATGCTATAATGCTTCATAATTACCTCCATCGTCCGCTTATTGCAAATACTACAGGCTGCTGCCCGCCAGATAACCGGTTGACCAGGCTATCTGAAGATTAAAACCGCCCGTCAGGGCATCCAGGTCAAGTACCTCGCCTGTAAAATATACATTTTTGATAAGCTTGGATTCCATCGAAGAAGGGTCAATTTCCTTCACACAGATACCGCCTTTCGTAATGACAGCCTGATTATAGGGTCCTAATTTGGTAATCGTAAAGGTAAAGTTCTTTAATAACGCTACAAGACCCAACCTCTCTTCCTTTGTAATCGAATTCACCTGCTTATCAGGATTTATATAACTTAGACGAATAATAACATCTATTAGTTTATTTGGCAATAGGTGGTTCAAGGAATTCTTGAATTGCTTGTTCTTAAATTCTTCAAAATCTCGGAGTATTCTTGCATCAAGCTGCTGCTGTGTCAAAGCCGGTTTTAAATCAATTGTCAATGTTATTTTTTCTTTTTGACCAAGATATGGGATAGTATGGCGGCTGGCACTTAATATGACAGGGCCGCTGACACCAAAATGGGTAAATACCAGCTCTCCGAAATCCTTATATATCTCCTTTTGTCCTGCTTTTACCGTTATCAGTATATTTTTAAGGGACAGACCCATAAGCTCCTTTATATAGGACTCGGATACATAAAGGGGAACCAGGGAAGGGGATAATTCCGTAACACTGTGTCCGGCTTTTCTGGCAAAATCATAGCCGTCTCCGGTCGAGCCTGTAAGAGGATATGAAAGTCCTCCGGTGGCAATGATGACAGCGTCTCCATATAAGATATCATCAGAGCCTTTCAGAATAATTCCATGAAAGCTTCCGCCCTCATATACGATGTCCGCCACCTCACACCGGTAGCGGATGTCTACTCCCAAACGCTCTAATCTTTCTCTTAATACGGCAATTACATCAGAGGATTTATCCGACAACGGAAATACCCGGTTGCCTCTCTCGATTTTTGATCTTAATCCCAGATGTTCAAAAAAGTCGATGGTATCATAGGCACTGAACTGATGAAATGCTCTGAAAAGAAACTTGGGATTCGATATAACATTCTCAAAAAAGGCTTCCCTATCACAGGCATTGGTCAGATTGCACCTTCCCTTACCCGTAATATACAGCTTTTTGCCAAGCTTCTCATTCTTTTCTAAAACAATAACCTGATGCCCATTTTCAGCAGCCGCAATCGCTGCTATCATACCGGAGGCACCGCCTCCTATAACATATACTTTTTTCATCATTTACCTGCCTGTTTTTGATTTATATAGAATATCATAAATTCAGGTAATTGTCGAATACGTTTTGATTTAAACAAAGCATCAAACAGTTAACTTTCGTTACACTGTTTAATGCTTCAACTAAAATAATAAGGTACAATTTCGGGTCCGCACACTTACTGTGCTGCACACTCACTGTGCATGCACACTTACTGTGCATCAAAATATACTTCATTCAAATCCAGCTCAATGTGCCCGCTGACATACGGTCCGCCTTCTACACGGTAAATAATTTTAGGGTATTCCTCTAAATTATCTGTAATGCTCTGTGCAATGGCATTCAGAATGGCATCCTCTAAACCGGCACCGACATTACTAATCGGAGGTTTATCGCCATAAAAACTGATAATTACAGTATCACCCTCTGCGTCTACACTTTCAACACCGATAATCAAAGATTGGTCCGCCATCGAGTCAACCACCGTATCCACGATTAACTGCGGGGTAATCTCCTGGTCTGCAGGAACTAAAGCCGTAACCGGGTCCAGCTCTGTCGCACTATTTACTACATAAATCAATAGCTCAACATTATTGGTAGGCTGTATAACGGTAGGAGCAGGTCCTTCATCCCCCGAATCCGTCTCATCCGAATCTTCGGAATCGTCCTTATCCTTATCTGTCACATCTTCATCGTCTTTATTATCTTCTACTTCTTCAACTTTATTATCAGGTTCATCATTATCTTTAAAGATTCTAAACATGGTACTATTGCAGCCTGTTAAGGCAAATATAGCAACAAGTATAAGTATCAATATTAAGCTCTTATTGCAGCGCTTCATAATAACCTCCTTTCAAAAAGCTCAATAATACACTATCTATTGATATCATGATACACTGCAACTGTGTCATTTCTATGGTATGTTACGCGAATTTTTTATCCGTATACCTCGGTAACGCTTCTACGAATTAAATCCAGAGCTGCAACCACACTGGATTCTCTTATCTTCTCCCTGTTTCCTTTAAAATACCGCTCTGTGGTAAAAATCTTACCTCCCGCACAGCAGGAGATATACACCAGTCCTACCGGTTTTTCTTCGGTTTTGCCTCCCGGGCCTGCGATTCCGGTAACGGACACACTGACATCACAGCCGGAAGCCTTTATCGCTCCAACTGCCATCTCTTTTGCGGTCTGTTCGCTTACAGCACCATATGTTTCCAGAGTTTTGGGACTTACCTGCAGATATTTTATCTTTGCATTGTTCGAATAAGTAATAAAGCCTTCCATCAATGTATCAGAAGCACCGGGGACATTCACAATCCTTCCCGACACCAATCCTCCTGTACAGGATTCCGCCGTTGCAAGCGTCAGCTTATGCCTGCGCAGCAGCTCTACCACGGTTCCCTCCAGCGTCATATCCTCATCGGTGGTATAAATATTATTGCCGAAACGGGATTTCATCTCATGAATAACAGGATAAAGCAGGTTAAGCGCCTCTTCGGTATTCTTTGCCGCGGCTGTAATTCGAAAATGCACCTCACCGCTTTTTGCATAAGGTGCAATTGTAGGATTACTCTGCCGTTCAATCAAATCCATCATCATCGTTTCTGCCGCACTCTCACCAATACCGCATATTTTTACCATCCTGGTGACAAATACCTTGTCCTGAAGCTTTTTTAAATACGGCAGCATACTATATTGGAACATGGGTATCATTTCAGACGGCGGTCCGGGAAGCAGAAGGAACATCTTTCCGTTGTCTTCTACGATATATCCCGGAGCTGTTCCATTCTCATTGTCTATTACGATTGAATCTTCTATTTTTAATGCCTGCTTCCAATTGTTCTCCGCGATTTTTGCCAGGCCCTTGCTGATATCCTTATTATTGCCAGAGGTAATTCTACTCATATAAGACAGAATTCTTTCTCTCGAATGCTCGTCCATTATAACGCTTCTTCCAAGTACTTTGGCTAAGGTCTCCTTGGTAATATCGTCCGAGGTGGGCCCAAGCCCTCCGGTCAGAATGATTATATCCGCTCTCTCCATCGCATTTTTTATGGCTTCATATAACCTGCCCTCATTATCACCGACGGTTACCTGATGATACATGGAAAAACCCATATCCGCACATTGAACAGATAAATAATTCGCATTGGTATTCACGATATTGCCCATTAGAAGCTCTGTTCCCACACTGATTAATTCGACTGTCATTTCGATAGCTTCCCTTCATGATTTTTTGTCAAATAGTATTTGGCGGTTTTTTATTAAGTAATCCAGCATTGAAATAATTGTCAATGCCACCGACAGATATATTGAAATTACCTCCAGTATATTAATAAAGGCAAAATTCAAATCAACCGTCAGCATAACACTCATGACAATCTGTACATTGGTTTTTATCTTTCCCCACCATCCGGCAGCCAATACCACGCCGTTGTCAGAGGCGATGAGACGAAAACCGCTGACAATAAACTCTCTTCCAATGATAATAATTGCAATCCATGCGGGCATCTGATTAAATTCTACAAAGCAGATTAATGCAGAGCATACCAGAAGCTTATCGGCTAAGGGGTCCATAAACTTTCCGAAATTCGTGACCAAATTATTCTTTCTGGCAATGTAGCCGTCCAATGCATCCGTAATAGCTGCCAATGTGAATATTACTCCTGCAATATATCTGCCGTAAGGAATACCGGGAACCAATATAAACACCAGATACAGAGGTATCATCAATATTCGGATGATTGTTATTCGATTAGGTAAGTTCATTATTTATACTTCCTTTCACAATTTCTCCCATCAAATCATAATTATTTGAGCCGGTAGCCCGTGCTTGTATCATATCACCGGACATATGCTCTTCCTCGGAGTTTATAAAGATATATCCGTCTACCTGGGGGGAATCCATATAGGTTCTTCCCACATACACGTTCTCTTTATCTGCGATTCTTCCCTCTATAATAACATCAAAAACATGGCCTATAAGGGAAGATGTTTTCTCAAATACGATGGACTGCTGAAGCGCCATTAATTCCTTCTGCCGCTTCTTTTTAACACCTGCCTTAATCTGAGGTCTTAATAATGCTGCCGGCGTATCTTCTTCTTTGGAGTATGTAAACACACCCAATCTGTCAAATCGAAGTTCATTTATAAAGCTTTTAAGCTCCTCATGTTCTTCATCCGTCTCGGTAGGAAAGCCTGTTATCAGAGTCGTTCGAAGCGTAATATCCGGTACTGCTTCTCTAAGCTGATTTACAACACGGATAAGGTCGTTCTTTGATGTCCTTCTTCCCATCAGCTTTAATATTCTGTCCGAGCAATGCTGTATCGGTATATCCAGATAATTGCAGATTTTTGGTTCTGTTCTTATTGTCTCTATCAGCTCCGGTGTAATCTCTTCCGGATAACAATAAAGTATACGAATCCACTCGATACCATTGATTTTACAAAGCTTTTTTAGTAAATCAGGAAGGGCTTTCTTGCCGTACAGGTCCGTTCCGTACAGCGTGGTTTCCTGCGCCACCAGAATTAATTCCTTTATTCCCTGTGAGGCAAGATATTCAGCCTCTGAGATTAGCTCATCCGCCGGCCTGCTTCTATAATTTCCTCTTACCTTCGGTATAATACAATACGTGCAGTGCTTATCACAGCCTTCTGCAATTTTAAGATAGGAATAGTGCGTTCCGGTAGACAATATTCTTCTTGACCGGCTGCTCGGCAGCTCTTTAAGGTCAGCAAAATAGGTGTATTTCTTACCCTCTATAACCTGTTCAACCACTTGCAGTATCTCGGTAAAAGCTGCTGTTCCAAGAAGTGCATCCACCTCAGGAATTTCTTTCAATATTTCATCCTTATACCGTTCGGCCAGGCAGCCTGTAACGATTAAAGCCTTCAACTTCCCGCTCTCCTTATATCCGGCCATCTCCAGAATCGTATTGATGCTCTCTTCCTTGGCGTCATGAATAAAGCAGCAGGTGTTAATTATAATAATATCTGCCGAGGTCTCATCATCTGTAATCGAATATCCGTTATCATGAAGAATTCCCAGCATGTTCTCACTGTCTACAAGGTTCTTGTCACAACCTAAGGATACAAAAAATATGTCCATGCTTCTCTCAACTTTCTAAATTTTAGTATCAGATGTAACGATATCTGACACCATTCTAACAGCTTACTGTCTTTAATACAAGTGGAAACCATCAATCGTATACAACTGTGTGCCGGGTGTAATTTCGCCGCAGTCCGCCGTCCTATAATGCCGCTTCCACGCAATTATACATCAGCATTGCAATCGTCATCGGTCCCACCCCTCCGGGAACCGGAGTTATGGCTCCTGCCTTATCAACCACATCTTCAAAATCCACATCTCCGCAGAGCTTATTCTCTTCATTCCGGTGCATGCCCACATCGATGACAACCGCACCTTCCTTTACATATTCCTTTGTTATAAATTTAGGCTTTCCGATGGCAACAATTAAGATATCCGCCCTGCTTGTGACCTCCGCAAGGTTCTTTGTTCTTGAATGGCATACGGTAACGGTGGCATTTTCCCGAAGCATCAGCATCGACATCGGTTTTCCCACGATATTGCTTCTTCCTACGACAACACATTCCTTTCCTTCCATCACAATATTATAGCGCTTCAGAAGCTGGACAATTCCTGCCGGAGTACAGGATAGGAAGCCCTTTTGACCGATACTTAATCTGCCTACACTCTGGGGATGAAAGCCGTCTACATCTTTATCAGGAGAAATGGTCTGTATAATCGTATCCTCGTCGATATGCCCCGGCAAGGGCAGCTGTACCAATATTCCATGAACATTGTTCTGTCCGTTAAGTTCGTTAATAAGCTCTATAAGCTGTTCTTGTGTGGTTTCCTCAGGAAGCTCATAGGATAATGATTTAATACCGATATATTCACATGCTTTTTTCTTATTCCTGACATAAATAGATGAAGCGGGGTCTGCTCCGACCTGAATAACACACAGTGTAACAAAGGTATTGCTCTCTTTTAGTTTCGCTACCTGCTCTTTTAATTCATTTTTAATATCTGCCGATATCTTTTTACCATCAATAATAATCGCCATATTCTCTCTCCTCTTCGATTACTCTCATATGTTGTACTAATTTTATTATATTCCATCCAATATCACAAGAGGATAAATCAAATATTACGAAATTATTACAAATTTGAGATGTTTTGCTTGTAATTTGCTTCGGTATTCGTTAAAATAGGTCTGTAGGCTTAATTATAATTTTAAGGAGTAACCATGAATCATAAATTTAAAAATTCAATTGTTATTATTTTAATATACTGCATGGGAATTGGCTGTATCACCTTTTTTATGGGAGCGTTGTATCCGGTCTCAAAACCGGATGATTTGGTTGAAGCCATGAAAAAAGAGAATGAACAAGTTGTTGCAAAGGGCATTCATGACGCCAATGATGCCTTCATGGAAAACAAAGCTGCCCGTGATGATATCCCGGTGACACCTCCTGTTACCGGTACTTCTGATATTGCCGCGACACCGTCACCATCCGCGACACCGACCCCTCCTCCTGTTTATGAATTGACAGAGGGCGGTCATCCGGAAATCGAAAAGTTCTTTCACGATTTTTATGTGGCCTGGAATTCCTGTGATTATAACTTAATAAAATCACTTACCACAGACCCTGACAATGCCATTTCCTTAACGGAGCTTCAAAGGGAAACCCGGTTCCTGGATGATATCCGGGATAATACCTGTTATATTATGAAAAGCTATGAGGACAATGCCTATATTGTATATGTATATCATGAGATAAAATATATCAACATAAAGACGCCCTTGCCCCGATTGGACAAGTTCTATCTCGTTACGGATGATGATGGAAATTTCAAAATCTTTACCTCGGAAATGGACGAAACCTTAAAAGCATATTATGATGAAAGAAATCAGGATGATAAGGTTCAGGAAATAATTGAAATGACAAATGACAGTGCAAAAGAAGCACTGGAGAAAGACGTTAACCTTCGTGTATATGTGGAGGCCCTATATAACAATTAAAAAAACCAGGGTGGGACGACATGGATTTCGACTTAGAAGCAATAAAGAATAGGAAGGACTATCCGCTTCATGCAGATAGTCCTTATTTTATTCGATATTTACTTTGCTGACATTTTAACATGTGCATTCTGCTCTTTGTAATAGTTAATCAAACAGCCATTTAATATTATCTTTCTTTCATCCTCTGTAAGCTCACCAAGGGATAATGTGAATTCCTTTATATCCTCGTTAACCACATAGGCCTTAACCTCAGAGACTTTATTCTGCACCGCTTCTTTTATATCCTTGATATACAGATAGTCACCGTTTTCAAAAGGCAAATCCCCATCCAATATAAAAGGCAGCATACCCCAGTTAATCAGATTGGAGCGGTAACGCTTTGTTGCATATCCCTTTGCAATATTGGCAAAGCCTCCAAGAACCTTCTGGCAGCTTGCCGCCTGCTCTCTGGCTGAACCGTCACCGGGCTTTACCGCATATATCGTACTTCCTATCTGTGTATTGTCTCTGTCTACCGTGAATTTCTTTTCGATGAGCTCATATATCTTCCTTAATTCAGGGTTGGCAGCTGTGATATCCTCTCCCGCTATTCTGGCTTTTTCCGCCTTTTGAACCGCTTTCGCACGGCCTACATATTCAGGGTCTTTTCTGGATAAGGTATACTCGGCAAGTCCTAACGGGTTTGAACGGTATGAGGAGGTTTCTCCTGAAGGAATCAGCTCATCCGTGGTGGTTACCGGGTCATGAATAACCGACACTACCTTTACTATCATATCATTGGTCAGCCCGGACATGGCAGGCCAGTCAACAATACCGGGTCCCCGCTTGATTTCTACGGAGGTATCCGGTTTTAAAGCTCCGTTGTATACTCTGTTTTCATATATTCTACTGTCGTAGAAATACTTAGGCTTTTCAAATACAGTGTCGATGTCCTCTGCCGATGTCAGATAGCCCTTATTCGCCGCTGTGGCAGCAATCGAGCGGGCATCCATCAAGGCAACGGAAGCAATTTGACCATTGGTTATCTTCGAGCCTTCTCTGTTCGGGAAGTTCCTTGTGGTATGCCTTATGCTCAGGCTATTGTTGGAAGGGGTGTCTCCCGCTCCAAAGCATGGTCCGCAAAATGCTGTACGAATGCTGGCTCCGGAGGCTGTCAGTGCAGCTATTGCTCCATTCTTAACAAGCTCCATGAATATAGGCTGGCTTGCCGGGTAGACGCTTAAAGCGAATTCATCCGCTCCGATAAACCCTCCGTTTAGGATATCCGCAGCATCGCATATATTCTCAAAGCTTCCTCCTGCACAGCCTGCAATGGTTCCCTGCTCCACATAAAGCTTTCCGTTTCTTACTTTATCCTTCAATGTGAAGTTGATTTTATTATCAAGACTGATGCGAGCGTTTTTCTCCACCTCGTCAAGAATATCATAAAGATTGGCATTCAGATCATCAATGGTATATGCATTGCTGGGATGGAACGGCATGGCAATCATGGGCTTAATCTGTGACATGTCCACATAAACCATACCATCATAATATGCCGCCTCTTCCGGCCCGATATAGTCAAATGCATCCGGTCTGTTATGTACCGTATAATATTCCTTAACGGCATCATCCGTTATCCATATGGAGGATAAGCAGGTGGTTTCCGTCGTCATTACATCGATGCCAATCCTGTAATCCATGGAGAGAGTCTCTATTCCGTCACCGACAAATTCCATTATCTTATTGTTGACATAACCATTCTTAAATACCGCTTTGATAATTGCCAAAGCGATGTCTTGAGGACCCACACCCTTTCTCGGGGTTCCAGTCAAATATACGGCTACGACCTTGGGCATAGGAACATCATAGGTCTTTTCTAAAAGCTGCTTTACCAGCTCCGGTCCGCCTTCTCCGATTGCCATGGTTCCCAGGGCACCATACCGGGTATGGCTGTCCGAGCCTAAAATCATCTTACCGGTTTCGGCCATCATCTCGCGGGCATACTGGTGAATAACTGCCTGGTGGGCAGGTACATAGATTCCGCCGTACTTTTTTGCACAGGATAAGCCAAACATATGGTCATCCTCATTAATGGTCCCTCCAACGGCACACAAGCTGTTGTGACAGTTGGTTAACACATAGGGCAGCGGAAATTTTTCAAGTCCGCTTGCCCTTGCGGTCTGTAGAATCCCCACATACGTAATATCATGGGAGATAAGCTTATCAAATTTTATCTTAAGGTCTCTCATACTACCCGAGGTGTTATGGTTTTTAATAATTTTATATGCCATTGTTCCGCGGCTTGCAGTATCCTTATCAATATCTTTAATGCCTGTCTTATAATGTACAGCCTGAACTGCATCCGGTGTATCTTCTATAATTTCCTTACCATGAAGCAGGTATACTCCGTTGTCATATAATTTAATCATCTATCTTCTCCTTATTCGTAAATGCCGTACCGTTATTCTTCCACATATTCTTCCAAAAGGTTAACAACATGCTCTTCGTTACATTGAATATATGGTGAAGGTAAGATTCCAGCCTTGGCTTTTACTTTAAGAAGCACCTTGCCATCCTCTATATCACTAAAACTAACGGATATCTTTCCGCCGAATTCTTCGTTAAAATAACCGGCATCAACAAATAATTCATCATGGCCTTCAAATTTAAACCGTACTTCCAGGTTCGCCTCTCTGCCTGCCATATCTATTTTTTCAAGATTTAATCTGGAGCTGTCTCCTTTTTCATGATTTTCAAATTGCATGACATCCGATATCGGCCCTTCCATGTCTACAAAATATGCCTCAACATATTCAAGCTTTATTGCGGATTCATTCCGCACAGTAATATAGCCTTTGCTCTCAACCAGAACCAATATTACTACAGCCAATAAGGCAACCCCTGCTAAAGCAGATAGAAGAATCTTTGTTCTTTTATCCATCGGAGTTTTTTGTTGCTTCGTATTTTTTGCTTTTATCTTTTTCACGCCATAGACCTCCACAATTTATGCTATATTTTGAACAATAATAATCATACTTGTATTATAAAAAATAATCAAGGTCAATATTAATTATTTTTTGTTCTAAATATTTTTATGGAGGCTTCTAAGTCATTGGCATCCTGTTCTAAATGCTTGGTCGATTCGTTTAATTTTGTAACTAATTCCAGCTGCTGTATGGCTGTTGCATCGACCTCCTCGGAGGCTGCGGAGGTCTGCTCTGCCACGGCAGATATACTTTCTATAGCTGACATGGTTCCATTCTTGGACTGATTGATTTCTTCAATTCCGTCAGCAATCTTATCCAGCTTTGTAACCAGTTCGTCAAAGCTTACATTAATATTATTGAATAAATTAACAACATTACCAAGCCTTTCTTCGGTGGTTTTTGATATTGCTCCTGCCTTCTTAACCGTTTTAGCGGTATTCTGTGTCTTGGAGATAATGGCCGTAATTATCTCTTCTATTTCCTTTGCTGCGGATACCGACCGGTTGGATAGGTTGCGTATCTCATTGGCAACCACAGAGAATCCACGTCCGGCCTCTCCGGCTCTTGAGGCTTCTATCGAAGCATTTAAGGACAAAAGGCTGGTTTGTCCTGCAATCTCGTTAATTACTCCGATTATCTCCGTAATCGCTTTCGATTCTCTTTCCAGTTCTTCGATATCTGCAATTGTTTGATTCGTAATACCAATACTGGCACTGGCGGCATGATTCAGTTCATTGACCTCGCTGATACCATCAACCACTACCTGCTTGGTACGATTGGCAATATCCTCAATAGCACTGGAATTCTCATGGACGATATCAATTTGCTGCGCCAGCATATCCGTAATCTTCAGACAATTCTCGCCGTCCTCCGCCTGCTGGGTATTTCCCTGCTGTATTTCAGTAATGGCTGAGGATATGTTTTGTGAAGATATAAGCAATATCTCCGAATTTTGTGTTACGTCCCTGGTCGAATTAATAACGGAAGCACCCACTTCGGAGGCCTTTATAATCAGATTGTTCATGCTGTTAATCATGATATTAATATTATCCGCCAGTATTCCGAACTCATCTCTGCGTGAGGATACTACCTCCACGGTCAAATCTCCCTTTGCCGCTGTCGTAAGAGCCTTAATCATCTTCTTTATCTGCCTGCCAATATCGGATGCCACCAATACCCCTATAAATACAGCTACAATGGTGGCAATCATTACAAGAAGGGCCGTCATTGTCTTAATCATCTGAGCCTGGCCCGTAAGATAAGACTTCGGTATCATTGTACAGATGATGGCTCCGGTCTCACCAATTTTTGAATAGATGAACAGATGATTTTTCCCATTATAATCATAATAATCATGGCCTGATTTATCTTCCGATGCGATTGCTTCTTTATAAAAAGAATAATCCACAAACAAATTGCCTTCTGTATTTTTTGATAAAGAAATCTCTCGTCCGTCAGGAGAAATATATGCATAGGTACTGCTTTCAGGCAAATCAAGCGTAGCCAGGGCATCTGTAATTACATTCATTGAAAGGTCCGTAATCACAAACCCTATGGCTTTTCCGTTCTCATTAATCATCTGTCTGGAAAGAGAGATGGCGTATGTATCCGGTTTAATATCCAGCTCCGTATCAATAAAGCGGTGATATCCGCTCCAGTAATTTATCTTTTCCTTTGAATTAATTAAAGCCGCTTCCTCCGTCTCCATAAATCCCGCATATGGATTTGCATCAAAATCAAAGGCCGTTGAAGTCGATATAGGCTTTTTGTCATTGGCAAAAACATATATATTTTCTATGTATTTATCAAAATTCTTACTATTCGCCAAATTACTCGATATGGCTTTCAGAACATTACTCTCCTCCAGCACATCACCAGAAAACTTTCCGGCATAATACTGTCTTATCTGATTATCGGTTGCTATTTGCAGCGCCTTATCCTCAATATTCTGCATAATCAGTCCAAAATATGCACTGGTCTTATCAAAGGATGTTATCGTCGCATCCGTAAAATTATTGATAATAGCCTTTGAAGAACTGGTATATGCCATATAACCCAGGATAATAATAAACAACACAGGAACCAAAAAAAACAAAGTCAGCTTCACTCTTATCTTACCAAAAATATTTTCCGATAATTTTGATAATAAGGAAATAGATTGTTTTTTTGTTTTCATAATAATATTCATCTCCCACTGTAATTTGTCATTTTAATAGATATATATAGCTAATATACCAATTTTTATGACATCATTCATCAAAGCTATTATATGAAAAGTATAAATAATCATATAAAACGAGCCAAATACCCAAATTATTCGGATATTTAGCTCGTTTTTATACAAAATATCTAATATTATTATCTTTGTACTCTTCCTGATGCGTCTCCGCCAACCAGTGCATCCACTTCCGCTCTGCTTACCATGTTAAAGTCACCGGGAATGGTATGCTTTAATGCAGAGGCGGCCACGGCAAATTCCAGGGAATCCTTCATGGACTTTCCATCCAAAAGACCACAGATAAGTCCTGCGGCAAAGGAATCGCCCCCGCCTACACGGTCAACAATTCTGACATCATATTTTCTTGAATGGTAAAATTCCTCGCCGTCATAGATGCATGCGGACCATCCGTTATCCGAAGCGGAATAGCTTTCTCTGAGAGAGCTTACTACATATTTGAAGTTAAACTTCTTTATCATCTGCTTAAAGATATCCTTATAGCCTGCCAGCTCAAGCTCACCGCTGGTAACATCCGTATTGCCCGGCTTAAAGCCCAGTACCTTTTCAGCATCCTCTTCGTTACCGATGCATACATCCACATATTGCATCAAATTTGTCATAATGCGCTGTGCTTTTTCAGATGACCATAATTTCTTTCTGAAGTTAAGGTCTACGGATACGGTTATACCCTTTCTTTTTGCTGCCTTTAAGGCTTCTTCTGTCAATAAAGCCGCCTTATCACTGATAGCAGGTGTGATTCCCGTGAAATGAAACCAGTCTGCCCCTTCAAAGATTTTATCAAAATCAAAATCTGAAGGCTCCGCCTCTGCAATGGATGAATTCGCTCTGTCATAAACGACCGTGGAGGCTCTCATAGAAGCTCCTGTCTCAAGAAAATA
>JAEZXP010000049.1 GCA_023419655.1 Bacillota bacterium
GTACAGGGTGAACTATGATAATATGCGCACCTATGATAAAGGAGAGCCAACCCGGTTCTATACCGGAACTCAGATTATGGAAGAGGATGGCGTTACAACCGGATACATCGGAGAGGCGTGTATTATATGGGCAGATGGAAATAATCCTGTAAATGGACAGGAAGTAGGCTTCGATATGCAGATAAATGAAGCGAAAAATGGCAGCAGGGTTTCAATGATTACTATTTTTGACGGTACATTCACAGCATGGGAGCATCCAAACCTTTTTGGAAAGCTGATACTTCAAGGGAAAGCAGACGGGGATACATCGGGTATAAATCCTTATAGCCTGTTCAATTACATTGATACTGTAAAGGCAATGGATTTGAGTCTATATCTCAACAGAGATAGTATAGCAGCGCCTTTGGCTAGAGCAGAAGAAGTGGCTGGAAATCCTGATTCAACGCAGGCAGAGATTGATGAAGCGTTTGCTAATCTGAGGGCTGCGGTCTATGCGCTTGATGATGGAAGTGGATTCAAGATGCCCGGAGCGTTGCCGTTGGTTCATGAATTACTGGATCCATTTACATTCAGAGATGAGTCACGTGTTACATCCTTGGACGAATGGATACTTCGCCAGAAGGAAATTTCTGAACTTTACCAGTATTATATGTATGGAGTAAAGCCGGACCCGTCAGGTGAGACGGTAACCTATGAATTTGTTGATGAATATACGGGTGCGAATACATGGGGCTTCCCAATTCATAAAGTACGCAAGGCAAACCAGGATTTTATACAGATAACGGTCAGTAAAGAAGGCCGTACAGGTACTTTTGTAGCAGAGGCTACTTATCCGGCAGAAATAAGTACAGCGGGAGGAAGTCAAGAAATAACCGGAAAAGCAGCTCCAATCCATGATGGAGGGTATCCGGTATTAATTGTAATCGGAAGCCTTGGGGCGAATGTAAAACAATATCTAAATGATAATGGTTTTGCAGTTATTGAATATTCAAATGGGGCTGTTGCTGCAGATGATGCCAGCCGTACAGGTGCATTTTATGATGTATATCCATATGGAAGAAGCTGGAGAGAACAAACCGGCGTACTTATGGCCTGGGGCTGGGGTGTAAGCAAGATTATTGATGTCTTGGAAATGGATTCTACAGCGGGTCAGCATCTGAATATCAGTCCTGTTAATACGATGGTAACAGGTATATCCAGAAACGGCAAAGCAGCAGCCGTTGCCGGAGCGTTCGATTCCAGAGTAAAGATAACCGTACCGGGCTGTTCCGGTGCAGGAGGAATGGCAAGCTTCAGGTATGACAGTGCCGGTAAGACCTATAATTATTCTTATCTGGAGAAGCATGAGCTTACCGACCAGCAGGGAATGGATGCAGGTACTGCAACCTGGCAGGGTTATCAGAAAGACCCGAATCATCTTGTAGGAAATAACGAGCAGCTGAGCAACCTTCAGGCTGGCGGAGAAGCCCATTGGTTCAATGACAAATTCCTGGAGTTTAGCAGCCGTTATCAATTGCCGTTTGACCAGCATTATCTGGCAGCACTTACGGCACAGGAAGGCCGCTACTTCTTCATTACCGGTGAAATTGTAGGAGGAGACTGGACGAATCCGGCGGCTATGTACGTATCCTATCTTGCAGCACAGAATGTATATGATAGTCTGGGAATAAGCGATAACCTGGCAATCCATCTTCACGCTGTCGGGCATGCATTTACCTTAGAGGATACCAAGTATCTTGTAGATTTTGCAAACTTCCATCTTTATAATAAGACCGGTGGAAATATGGACTTAGGACAGCTAAAAACCAGTATTTTTGAAAAACCCGAAAATTACGACCCCTATTTTGATGTAATAAAATCAAATAAAGGGCCGGATTTAACCCGGAAAGTTGTATATTCAGAGACCTTTGACGGAGCAATACCGGATACTATATCTGCAACATCCGGTACATCCTTATCTATCGATACCATCGGCTCGAACAAGGTATTAAGAGTGGATAAGGCAGATAATGACGGCTATATAACCATTGCCTTAACATCCGTCACAGGCCCGGCCATTATTGCCAATCCCGTACCTGGCTCGAAGATTACAATTAAAGTATCAATGATGTACGATGAAGATACAGATGTTCCTGTAGGATTCATAAGAGGTATTATTGATAGTAATGGTCCTTCCGAAGAGAGTACATTTGAAACAGTTCCAGGAGAAAACCGGGGAAGATGGGTTACTTTCGATATCGTTCATACGCTTGCAGACGATAAGGATGCCTACATCATACTAAAATGTATGAATGTGAATAGCTATTATATTGACAACATAATCGTGACACGCAATTAAAGAATGAACCATTCATTAACTTGGTTTTATCAGGGTCAGGGTGCTTTGTGCCTGACCCTGATTTTATGGTGTTGCGCAGGATATAAGGATTTGCTATAATCAGATAGTCCGCACCGAAACTTTGTATACGCAGGTGTATTCGTGCACTTGCGCAGGAATGGAGAAAAGGTTGAAAGAAATACACTTTCAACCATATAAGTTTTGTGCCTGCGTAATCCTCGGCACAAACTTTGATATGCGCATAGTCTCGCAAGCGAGCCATTAAAACTTGCGCGGGAATGGAGAAAAAACATGAAGATTTACTTGATACGTCATGGAGAGACAGATTGGAATCTTTGGGGCAGGGTTCAAGGCAGAGAGGATATCCCTCTGAATGAAACCGGAAGAAAGCAGGCAAAAAAATGTGCAGATGCATTGGAAAAATCCGGTGCAAAGATTATCGTGTCAAGTCCTTTGGCTCGGGCCGTAGAAACGGCTGATATACTATCAGGCAGTCTGAACAATGCAAAGGTTATAATTGATGAAGCATTGATAGAACGGGATTTTGGCGATTTATCAGGTATGACGTATGACCGCAGGAAGTATTTTGATTCCTTTGGTCATAATGAGGAAACAGTGGAGCCAATAGACAAGCTAAGCAAAAGGCTTATGGACTGTATCCAAAAATATGTCGCAGAATATTGCAATCAGGATATCATAATGGTATCGCATGGTGCTGCAATTAATTCCGTGATTATGGTTTTGTCCGAAGGACAGGAAGGCTCGGGAAAGACCAGATTAAAAAATGCCTGTATAAGCCTCCTTACATATGAAGATAATAAATTGCAGCTGGGGCAATTTAACCTGTCACCGGAGGAGTTTATAGCCGGAAAATTTTAATTTAAAATGATGATAAGTCTTGACAAATATCTGAAGAGTTAATATACTTAAAAAGTTCCGTTTTCCTTCGATGTTTTATGGATGGGAATATGTTTAAGAAGATATGAATATAGGAAGAGGCGAAGTAGCTCAGTTGGCGAGAGCATGCGGTTCATACCCGCAGTGTCGGCGGTTCAAATCCGTCCTTCGCTATTATTGAATCGGATTAGCGAATAATCCGATTTTTTTATACCTAAAATAGGGGAATAGAACGAAACGATATGTAAAATAAAAAGATGAAAGAAGGTTGATTATAAATCGGATATGCTATAAACTTAGCTATGTACTATTTGTTATAAGAAACCGATTAGCGACATAATGTTAGGAGGATAAATCCTCCGTTGTAAACAGAAAAGTATTCATGATTTTTTAGGAGGATTAGTAATGAGAATTGGAACAGGTTATGATGTTCATAAACTTGTGGAAAATAGAGAACTAATTATAGGAGGCGTAACGATACCGTATGAGAAGGGGCTTATGGGCCATTCCGATGCGGATGTACTGGTTCATGCTATAATGGATGCACTGCTGGGAGCAGCCGCTTTAGGGGATATCGGGAGACATTTCCCGGATACGGATGAAGCTTATAAAGGAGTATCCAGTATAGAGCTGTTAAAAAAGGTCAAAGAGCTTTTGGAGGAAAAGCTGTATATAATCGAGAATATCGATGCTACTATTATTGCACAAAAGCCGAAGATGGCTGCATATATCCCGGAGATGGTAAGGAATATAGCAGAGACGCTTGGAATTGATAAGGAGCAGGTCAATATCAAGGCTACGACAGAGGAAGGTCTGGGTTTTACGGGAGAAGGACTGGGAATTGCATCCAATGCAGTATGTCTTTTAGAATCGATGATGAATTACCAGATAGATGTTACGCCTGGAATGAATGAAAGAAATTGCAATGGCTGCGGAGGATGTCCCAGAAGGCTATAGACAGGAAGACAGACGTTTCAGGAAATCAGGACGATACAGGGAGAATATAACAAATATCCTTGTGATTGGCGGAAAAGGTATTGACAAAATATAAATCAATGCATAGAATGAATAAAAGTAATTGTTTTTTGATTTAATAATTAAAGGCTATGAACGGAAAAGTAACTCATGAGACTGTATCAGAGACGGAGTGTCACCGGCTGAAAGCCCTCCTTACACGAACCTGAGTGAAGTGCATCCGGGAGCTGATTCGGTGAGGGCAACTTAGCCGAATCCGGTAACAGCCGTTATCTGGATAAGATGTATGCCGCTTGAACCTCTATATGGTTTCCGGTATACAAGTAGAGTGGAACCGCGTCTTTATGCCGCCTCTATAGCAGAGGCGGTTTTTTTATTGGATAGGAAAATTCGTCCTATGGGTAAGCATAGGCCTGATTACCGGCCATCTATTATTTATGGAGGTGAATATATATGGGATTTATCAGATATATAAAAGATGAAATGAGGATTATAAAAGAAAGAGACCCGGCAATCAGAACGCCGTTTGAAGTGTTTTTGTATCCGAGCTTTAAGGCGATACTCCGATACAGGCTGGCTCATAAATTATATCTCCGGAAACACTATTTTATTGCCCGGTGGATATCTCAAAGGACAGTAAGAAAGACAGGTATAGAGATTCATCCGGGAGCAACGATAGGAAAAGGCCTGTTTATAGACCATGGACATGGCGTGGTTATAGGAGAAACGGCCATTATAGGAGACAATGTAACGCTTTATCAGGGGGTCACCCTGGGAGGTACCGGTAAGGAAAAAGGGAAACGGCATCCTACCATAGGGAACAATGTCATGATTAGTGCGGGAGCCAAGGTATTGGGTTCATTTACAATCGGAGAGAATTCCAAGATTGGTGCGGGTTCTGTGGTTTTATCCGAAGTACCGCCTAATTCTACAGTTGTAGGCGTTCCTGGAAGAATTGTTAAACGTGACAATGTAAGGGTACCCAGGGAGGACATGGACCAGATTCATCTGCCGGATCCATATCTGAATGATATGACGAAGCTAAAGGATGAAAATGAATACCTGAAGAATGAACTTAAAAGGGTATGTGATAAATTTGATGAAATGAATAAAGCGTGCAGTAAAATAGATGAGATGGAGAAGCTGCTTAAAGAAAAATAAAATCACGATATTGTCAGGAGGAAGCGATATGAGGATTTACAATACACTATCACAGCAAAAGGAAGAGTTTGTTCCTATTGAGGAAAACAAGGTCAGGATGTATGTCTGCGGGCCGACGGTATATAACTATATCCATATCGGAAATGCGAGACCGGCCATATTCTTTGATACAGTGCGGCGTTATTTTGAGTACAGGGGCTATGAAGTGAACTATGTGTCAAATTTTACGGATGTGGATGATAAAATTATTAAAAGAGCCCTTGAGGAGGGAAGCTCCTCAAGGGAGATTTCTGAACGTTATATCAAGGAATTTAAGACGGATATGGAGGCTTTAGGCGTGCTGGAAGCATCCTGCCATCCCAAGGCAACGGAAGAAATAGACGGAATGACCAGGATGATTACAACCTTGATAGAAAAGGGCCATGCTTATGAAAGAAACGGGTCGGTATATTTTAGAACCAGGAGCTTTGAGGAATACGGGAAGCTGTCCAAAAAGAAAATTGATGATTTGGAGGCAGGGGCAAGAATCGCCGTCAGTGAAGAAAAGGATGACCCAATGGATTTTGTTCTCTGGAAGCCGAAAAAGGAAGGAGAGCCTTACTGGACTTCACCATGGGGAGATGGCCGCCCCGGCTGGCATATTGAGTGCTCGGTTATGAGCAGCAAATATCTTGGAGAGCAGATTGATATTCATGGAGGCGGTGAGGATTTGGTATTCCCTCATCATGAAAATGAGATTGCCCAGAGTGAATCCGTCACAGGAAAGCCTTTCGCAAGATACTGGATGCATAACGCCTTTATAAATATAGACAATAAGAAGATGTCAAAGTCAGAGGGGAATTTTCTTACGGTAAGGGATATCTGCAAAAAATATTCCGGGCAGGTCATAAGATTTTTTATGCTGAATGCCCACTACCGCAGTCCGTTGAATTTTAGCAGGGAGTTAATTGATGCGGCGGAGAATTCCCTTGAAAGGATTACAACCTCCGTAGGACAGCTGAACTATCTTCTGAACAATGATGTGTTAAAGGAAGAAGAGCTATTCCTTAAGGAAGAAGAGTTATCCCCTGAGGAAAGTGTTCTGTTGCAGGAGGCGGATAATCTGGAGAATAAATTCAACGGGGCGATGGAGGATGATTTTAATACGGCGGATGCCATCGCAGCAATATTTGAGCTTGTAAAGCTTGCCAATATCAACTGCAGCGGAGAAAACAGCAGAAAATTTGTTGCGGCAATACAGGAAAGAATCGTAACCCTATGCGGCATACTGGGAATAAGGACAGAGAAGGAAGAAGAAATCCTTTCTGAAGAGATAGAAAGACTTATCGAGGAGAGGCAGGCTGCAAGAAAGAGCAGGGATTTTGCCAAAGCAGACCAGATTAGAGATGCACTGCTGGATAAGGGGATTATACTGGAGGATACCAGAGAGGGTGTAAGATGGAAAAGAAAATAGCAGACGATAATTTAATATCCTTATCGGCGTATATTAAAGCGAATTGGAATCTTCCGGATACGGATATCCGGTCTTATTCGGGACTGACGCTGGCATATATCGGAGATGCCATCTATGATTTGGTTATACGAACCTATATTGTAGAAAATGGGAATGCTCCGGTTAATAAGCTTCATAAGCAGGTGGTTAAGCTTGTTCAAGCCACTGCCCAGGCAAAGCTTTATCATATTATAAAGGATATGCTTACAGAAGAGGAGCAGGCCATATTCAAGCGCGGAAGGAATGCCAAGTCATTTACCTCTGCTAAAAATGCGGATATTGTGGAATACCGGACGGCTACCGGAGTAGAAGCACTGGTAGGATATCTCTATCTTACCGGCCGGACAGGCCGTATGCTTGAATTAATCTACCCGGTTCTTTCAGAACAAACTTAATTGATAAAAATTCATATTGAAATCATATAGAAAGCTGCATGCAGCTTTCTTTTGAAATATAATCATAAGTTTTTCTTAATTATTTTGCCATTCTTTTGCCTTATAATTTTCCTAAAATATGTCCGGGATGTGAAACACTGGCAATGAAGACTATTATTAGAAAAACAGATGGGTTTTTCTAAGAGGA
>JAEZXP010000173.1 GCA_023419655.1 Bacillota bacterium
CAATCAGCCCTAAGGTATGGGTTGTGGTTGCGGCAGCATTAGGAATATTTTTAATTGTTGCTATATTATTTGATCAATTATATAAAAGACCCCTGGTAACGATTGACGGCAAAAAATATTATGTTGAGGATTTGACCTATTATATCTTTAATACGGAATCGACCTATAACTATATCAATCAGCTGTATGGCGGCTCCTATTGGGACATGCCTTACAACGAGTCCGGTGATATGACTGTTCGTGAGTACGCCAAGTTTGAAACCCTTAATAACGTTATATTCGAGGAAATTCTCTATAATGAAGCGATAAGCAATGGCTATACCCTGACTCAGGAAGAGCAGGATAAGATTGATGAAGATGTCAATTACATGCTGACTGAGCAGGGATTAAACGAAGCATTAATTAAGAAGAACGGATTTACATCCGAATATCTGAAGGGTGTATTTTCAAAAAACACATTGGCCAGCCGTTATAAGAAGGATGTTATTGATAAATTTGATATTGATGACGAAGCCATTAAAGCCGGCATAAGCTATGACGAATACAGGCAATATGACATTGAATACTTATATATTTCTACTGAAAAGACCAACGAGGAAGATTACAGCAAGACCCCCTTGAATGAAGAAGAGAAAAAGGCTGCACTGGACAAAATCACTTCCTTCAGAGAAAAAGCACTGGATTCAAAGGATTGGTCTGCTCTGATACCCGAGGAAGAAAAAGAATTAACATACAAGGAAAGCGGCTTTTTGGCCAAAGACACCATGTTCCCCGAGGATTTTATGGATACTGTGATGGCTATGGAAAATGGTGATATCAGCGAAGTCCTTGAAACAGACGATGGTTATTATGTCGTTCGAATGGTAGATAATAATTCCCCTGAAACCTACGACCAAACGGTAGACGATGCGATTGCCAAGGCGGAAGAAGAGGCCTTTGCCAAGGAATACAATGACAATATTCTTCCCCGTCATACCTTTAAGCTTAACAACTCTGCTATCCGTAATCTTAGAATGGGACGGATTACACTGATAGATTAATTTGTTGTATAATATCTCCATTTCCTGAAATAATAATAATGACGCTATTAATTTCGTGTGGAAAGGAGATATTATGGCTAAGAATAAGAATAATAACTTCAAAAGCAGCAGTAAAAATTCATCAAAGAACAATAAAAACCAATCAAAAGATTCTGTGAAGAACTCGCATGCGAATAACTCGCATGCACAGGTACCTGATGATTCACCGGGACGCAGTGGCCCAGGTGGAGAATAATCATATCCGACGAAAGGGTTGTTGCAAAAATATACCGGAACACCGGTGTATTTTTCAACAATCCTTTTTTCCAGAAATAAAACAATGAATCTTTTAAAATAGTACTAGTATTCTATATGGCAAGTGATATAATCATAGCTATCATAAATAGGATACTAAGAAAGGAACAAAGCTATGAATATTATTATAGTGGGGTGCGGTAAAGTGGGCGTAACCCTGGCTGAGCAGCTCGACCAGGAAGGTCATGATGTCGTAGTTATAGACAATCGGGCCTCTGCGGTAGAAAGCGCCGCCAATTTTATGGATGTTATGGGTATTGTCGGCAGCGGTGCCAGCCATCAGGTTCTTATGGAAGCCGGCATTGAAAATGCTGACCTTCTGATTGCTGTAACCGGCTCCGATGAGCTTAATCTGCTCTGCTGTCTGATAGCAAGAAAAGCAGGAAACTGCCATACAATCGCCAGAGTTCGCAACCCGCAATACAATGATGAAATTGATTTTATCAGGGAGGGAATGGGTCTGTCGATGACCATTAATCCCGAGCTTGAAACGGCAACAGAGATGGCCGCTCTGATTAAGCTTTCTTCTGCTATAGAAATCGATACCTTTGCCAATGGTAAAGTTGAATTGCTTAAATTTCAGGTACCTGAAAACTCCGTGCTGAATAACATGAAGGTAATAGACCTGTCAGCGAAGCTTCATTGCAATGTTCTGGTATGTATAGCAGAAAGAGGAGACCAGGTATATATCCCCTCCGGCAGCTTTGAACTTCACACGAATGATATCATATCCATCATCGCCTCCCATAAGAATGCCCTTGACTTTTTTCAAAGGGCGGGTGTTTTTATAAAGGAAATTAAGAATGTTATGTTAATCGGCGGCGGTAACCTAACCGTATACCTCTCTAAAAAACTGGCCGAATCGGGAATTAAGGTAACCATTATTGAGCAGAACATGGAGCGCTGTGAGGAGCTAAGCGATTTGCTTCCCGATGCGATGATTATCAATGCCAATGCAACGATAAAGAATGTACTTTTAGAGGAAGGGATAGAGGATGCAGAGGCCTTTGCCTCCTTAACCAATTATGATGAGGAGAATATATTGTTATCCCTCTATGCCAAAAAGCGTTCTAAAGCAAAAACATTTACTAAGATTACGCGAATGACCTACGATGATATCGTGGACGAAATGCCTCTTGGAATAATCGTTAATCCCAAGCTGGTAACTGCCGACCGCATTCTGCAGCATATAAGAGCTATGAAAAATTCTCAGGGAAGTAATGTAGAGACATTATACCAGCTCGTAGACAACCGGGTAGAAGCTCTGGAATTCTATGTAAGAGACAATTCCAGACTCCTTGGCATGCCATTAGAACGTCTGCAATTAAAATCCAATCTTCTTGTAAGCTGTATTAACCGTAATGGAAATATAATTATTCCAAATGGGCAGGATTGTATAGAAGCAGGCGATACCGTGATAATTGTAACCACCAACAAGGGCCTGAATGACCTGAATGATATTCTGTTATAAAATGCAGAAATATAAAAACCAGATGAAATTATTATGAGGAGCTGTCATGAATAGAAGATTTATATTACATATATTGGGATGGATTCTGAATTTTGAGGCTGCTTTTATGATTCTGCCGCTTATTGTTGCAATCATTTATGGTGAAAAAAGCGGATATGCCTTTCTGATTACAATTGGAATTTGTCTGTTAATCGGGATTCCTCTTGCCGTAATCAAGCCAAAAAACAGAGCGTTTTATGCCAAGGAAGGCTTCGTATCCGTTGCCCTTGGATGGGTTATGCTCAGTTTCATGGGCTCGCTTCCTTTCTTCATAAGCGGCGAGATACCTCACTTTGTGGATGCCCTTTTTGAGATAATATCCGGCTTCACAACCACCGGCTCCAGTATATTAAGTGATGTTGAAGCTTTGGATTATTGTATGCTGTTTTGGCGAAGCTTTACGCATTGGATTGGAGGTATGGGTGTATTAGTATTCATACTCGCCATTCTTCCTTTAGCAAAAGGAGAGAGTATCCATATTATGCGGGCTGAAAGTCCGGGTCCGTCTGTAGAAAAGCTTGTACCAAGAATGAGGACAACTGCTTCTCTTCTTTACACCATCTATATCGGCATGACGATTGTGCAGATTATCCTGCTCCTTATCGGAAGGATGCCTCTTTTTGATGCGCTTACGCTTACCTTCGGTTCTGCAGGTACGGGCGGATTTGCTATTAAAAATACCAATCTTGTTTCATACTCACCCTATCTTCAAAATGTAATTACTGTATTTATGTTTTTATTTGGTGTAAACTTCAACTTTTACTATCTTATCCTGCTTAGAAAAACGAAGGATGCATTCAAGATGGAAGAAGTAAAAGGCTACTTTTTAATCGTCATCAGTGCGATTATACTGATAGCCTTTAATACCGGCGGCTTGAAAGGCTTTTTTGGAGCCATACATCATGCGGCCTTTCAGGTTTCTTCCATTATAACTACCACCGGCTATGCCACACTGGACTTTAACTATTGGCCTACCTTTTCTAAGGCGATACTTGTCATCTTAATGTTTATCGGTGCATGCGCAGGCAGTACCGGCGGAGGTATTAAGGTTTCACGTATTATTGTACTCTTTAAGACCATCGGCAAGGAGATGGCCTATCTGCTTCACAAGCGCAGTGTAAAGGTGCTTAAGTTCAGCGGAAAGAAGCAGGAAAATGAGATGGTCCGGTCGATTAGTGTGTTTTTCATAACCTATATGTTTATATTTGCTGTTTCATTCCTTATTATATCCTTGGATAATTTCGACTTTACCACAACCTTTACCGCTACGGCGACCACCTTAAATAATGTGGGGCCGGGTTTAGAAATCGTCGGCCCCATGGGAAACTTCGGAGGCTTTTCTGACCTGTCAAAGCTTGTGATGATATTTAATATGCTGGTGGGAAGACTGGAGATATTCCCTATTCTTCTGCTGTTTTCACCGGATTTATGGAAGAGACGTTGAGGATTCTCACGGTCTTTCGCTTGTTCGCGTACAATATTCCGGCCGGACCGCCCCTCCGTTGCCGTAAGGAATCAGAAATTCCGGAATCCCCGACGAATACGGCGCAATGTCATATTGCTGATAATAAATTGTAACTCCTTCGTCATTCAGGTAAAAGCTGTTTGGGTTGAAGTTCTCTCTTACAAGCTCTTCATAATTATCAAAGTACTGACTATCTCCTGACGTATTTTCATCCCTAATCTGCTTCGTAATCGTATCGATAATGTAATTATCCACATCATCTGTCATCGGAAATAAATCATGTAATCGAATCGGACTGCTGCCGGCTATATTCCAGGAGTCCGATTTTCTGACAGTGGAGCCATGGGCTCCTCCCGTATATTGATAGCTGTCAAAGTACAGGCTAATGGCACAATTCTGGTTGTAGGTTACATTAAATATGGTCTTAACTTCGTAAGGCCTTGGGGTGAAATCATTTGCTTTTGCATATTCAAAATCTGCTATAGCCAGCTGATACAGCTTCATTATATCGGATTGGACATACATATAAGCCCTGGTCTCGTAGTAAGCATTCAATTTATCGAGTGTCTTCTGATACTTATCGGATGTAAAGTAAGGGTAGTCGACAGAATAACTAAGTACGATATTGCCTTTATAATACATATCCTGCTGCAAAGCCCTGCGATGTACGGTTATTTGGCTTTCTGACAAAGTTCTCACTCCCGCAACGGGTATCCTTAGCACATCTTATGCCTGAACTCTCTTACCTATTCCTGCCTACCGGACAGGACATGCTCCATTCTCACATTCCTGGTCGATAATATCATGCTGGTTATCGTCATCATATCTTGCTAACAGCTCATAATCAATCGGCTTAATCCGGCGAATCCGCTCTTCGTAATCCTCCTTTGTCGTACATTCATAGGGCAAAAGAGGATACGTCTCTTCCATCAGCGGAAGGAATGTGATTCCCACAACATAATCAAAATTATCATATAGCCACTGTGTTACATCCTCCCACTCGTGCTCTCTGACATGGACTGTTATGGACGAATTGTGGTCTGACCAGTTCTTCATCGACATTTTATATAGCTCCAGCTGCTCAATCGCACCCACATCATATTTTGTCCTTCCCTCCGGTGCTTTAACAGGAAATTCAATTACCTTAACGGAGCATTCTTCATCGGACTGGCCGTTTTCATTATAGATGGGATAGCTGCCCTGGGCCTCTATCATCTTATACAAAGGGTCCGTAACCGATATCCTTATTCTTCGGATATAATAATTTGAGTGGGCAAAATGAATACCGCTGCTTACGCAGGGCAGGGTAGACAGACTTCCCTCCGGTTTAATGGTCGTCATAAGCTTTGGAGGCTGTATCGTAAGCTCTTTGCAATACCGGTTCCCTTCCCTGCGAACCTCCTCCCTAAGACGCAGCAACAGAGCTGCCAAATCTTTATCGCTCATTCTCGTCTTATTCACCATATCCATCATTCCTGTCAGCGAGACACCTACAATTCTGTCCTCCTGCATAACCTTATTCCATTCCGGAAGCTCCACATTAACCAGTGTCATTCGTATGGCAACTCTTACCGAAAGCTTCAGGGTTTCTATCAGCCCTTCCTCATCAAGTACCCGGCCCTTCACAAATCCCATCAGGTTGTTGGTCGTAAGATTGCAGCACTGCTTTGACTGCAGCAGGATTTCACCGCAGGGATTACATCCTTTAAAGGATGGTTTTCTTCTTAGTGCCTCCGCACCGTTGATGAATCCCGGTTCACCATTTATTTTGATGGAATCGATAATCTCCCTTATCCTGTCAAGGGATGGCCGGTGATGATAAAGGATTGAATTATTGCTCATCCTTCGATGGGCAATCTCTTCATCCGCTATCCATTCTCCGTTAAGAACCTTATATATATTCCGCTTTGCTTCTATAACCTCATTGTCATCCTCATCACAGATAACCATCATCGCACTTCTTCTTACTCCTCCGGATACCACGTTTTCACTGATGATGGTGGCGATATCGAGGACGTCAATCGTCTGCAAAATCCCATTCTGCCGGTTATTAATCACCCGGTTAATTTTCTCAAACATTCTTTTGATGGATTTGTGCCCGGAAGCCCTTCCGCCAAATTTTTTGAGCCTCTCTCCCTCGGGTCTTACATAACTGTAATCAATAATAATCCTTTCAACATCCCGATATTCCTCGAAAGAAAGCAGCTTAAAAAAGCTATCCAGTGCATCACACCAGCCTTCTTTACTGTCTCCTACTAAGATGACCGCAATCGAATTATCCTTCTTATCAAGAATGCACCGGGTATCCTCCATTGCCTCTTTCGAAGTATTCGGTCTTACCGAACCATCATATCTGCTTTCAAGAGTAACTTTGCGAACCCTGGGAAGCTTATCCGTTAACTCTTTTGTTATCCGGATTCCCACTCCGCTTCCCACCATAAGAAGGTAAAATACGTCTACCAGGTCAGAGAACTTCCCGATATCGGTAAAGGCACAATTATAGTTGGACAAGGGATAGTTCTTTACCACCTCTGTCCCGCCCATATAAAGCGTTCTGCCCGAAGTAAAGGTTCTCAGGTTAAAAAGATGGTCAAAAAGCTGCTCTGCTTCCTGCCTTTCCTCGTCTATATTAATATTTTTACCCATTTTCTTTTTATGCTCAATACCCAGAGCGATATTGTACTCTGTTGTTCTAAGAACTGTCTCGAACCAGGTCTCCCGCCTCTTTTTCTCCTCCAGATATCTGGAATACGTCCTCAGATATACAAACTCACCAATAGGACTTAGTGGATTCTTCATATTACGATATGTACTTAAAAATTCTTCTGATAATAAATGCTCCATACACTTCCTCCGTTCCCGTATACTCTCTGTCATATTTATCATTGCATTCCGAATAATACAATATATTGTGTTCTAATTATACATATATACAATATATATGTCAATTACTTATTGATAACAATTCTCAAAAACAAAATAAGGATAAGCAGCCCTACTATCTGGCTGCTTATCCTTATTTTATCGTTTATCAAATTATTTATTGTTCCAAAGCTTTAGCGCTGCTGATAATTCTTCCTTTTCCTTCGCCGCTTCCTCTACAGGAATTCCGGCCATTACAGCCTTGATTGCCTGCATCATGGCATTTGCACCGGCTGCCGCTCCCATAGGATGCCCCTGAACGGCTCCTCCGGCCGCTAAAATCATATCATTTCCCAGCTCTTTCATGTATTTTTCCACCATACCGGGATGTACTCCTCCTCCAATCGAAGGCATTACCGGCTTGATATTGTATAATGGAAGCGTAAGCTGCTGGATAATCTGCATGTATTTTTGATGGAGCATCGGATATCCGCCGTACGGGGTATTGACCATCACCGTATCCGCCCCCGCCAGCCGGGTGAGCTTTCCTACCGCCAGGGGTGAGCTCATTCCGCTTTGAATACCCTCATAGAACATTCCCGCTCCGGCCAGGTGGGCCAATATCGGTACATCTACGGTTCTTGCTATCTGCATAAGCATGCTGTATCCGACGGCTGCAAAGTTCACCATAACCGCCTCTGCCCCCGCCTCAATCACCTTCTCTATCGTATCCATAATGGTAGATGAACCATCTGTCACATTTGCAAGATACAAAACTCTCCTGCCCGTCTTTTCATAGGCTGCTTCTGCGGCCTTCTTAAATGCCTTCACCCTGTCGTATGCCTTGCTGTAGCCGGGACTGCCAAGAAGCTCATCGTCCTTAATCATATCCACCTCACCCAAGGCTGTCTGATAGAATATTCCGGCACCTTCCTCCGGCGTTAAACCCGTGCAGGGTTTTATCATATTTAAAAGCAGCGGTCTGTCCTTTACACCGGTTATCCGGCGTATACCGTCGATTCCATACCGGGGGCCGGAAAAGCTCTCTGCATATGCTTTCGGAAATTCAATATCAATCAGCTTAACCTGCGCCGAAGTGGATGCATCATTTCCCAAAAGAGCTGTAATGAGTAAAGGAAAATCCGGTGTAAAATTGGCTGTCGGATATGCAATCTGAATCAGATACTGTCTTTCTTCCCCGTTAATCTGGGTTGAGAGGTCAAGAGAAGGTATATCAAAAATCTGTATAACCTTTCCCATGTATTTTTCCCTGAGTTCATCGGTAATACCGGGTACGGGAACCCAGGTTCCTATCGTCTG
>JAEZXP010000065.1 GCA_023419655.1 Bacillota bacterium
CATTTTCTGTAAGGCCATTATACTATGTTTTCGTCATAAATTATATAGCTCAAACCTCGATAAAATGGAATTTAGTCTTCACACTGGAATTTAACTTTACGCTGGAATTTAAGTTTTCACTCAACCAAATAAAACTGAAATACAACATAAGGGTATACAGATATTTATTTACCACTGGGATACTTTGGCATATTCAGCAGTCCAAGGGTCAGGTTAAGCACCATCTCCGCCATAAAGCGTGACGATTTTTTCATATCATCATCCAGCCATTTTTGTACGATTCCGACACAGCCTGTTATGGCAAAGGAATATATATATTCCGCATCCTCTCTGGTTGTCTTGTTATTATCGGTCAGTTCATTAATGATTTTATCATAGACCAGCATCATAACCTTTTTTTGAAAGCTTAGGTCTCCCCTTTCACTGAGGAGCAGCTTGCAGAGTTTTGCATTTTCCTTTATATAGTCAAAAATCCTCTCTGTCAGAATAATTTCATCCACCGTTTTACTTTTTTGGTACAGCTGTGCAAGATAGACATTGACATTCTCAAGTAATTCGTCCTCGATTTTTCTTAACAAGTCATATACATCCGTATAGTGGGAATAAAAAGTGGCACGGTTGATATCCGCATACTCACAGATTTCTTTGATGGTAATCTGTGAGATTTCCTTTTTTTCCAGAAGATTTATAAAGCTTTCCTTTAAAACCATCTTCGTATATTTAACCCGCCTGTCATCCTTCATACTTTTCATATTCACCAGCATACCTTTCTTAATGCTAACTCTGTGCCAAACCTAACCTTCGATTTTTTAAAATCTGTTAATTTATCAACTCTTTTCTAAAATTAGTTGAACAACTAACATATGGCAACTATCTGTTTGTTGATATATTGTCATAGCGTTATTAAACTATACTTATAACGGTTTGTCAACACCGTGTACAACATCTATACGAATCGGATTATTGTAAAAGTCAGACAAGGAGGGATTTCGTGAACCGTTTCTTACAAGGAATTATCCGGCACAAAAGAATTATTATTATTCTATTCCTAATCGCTGCTGCCATAAGCGCACTAATGGCAACCACCGTTTCCGTCAATTATAATATGGTGGATTATCTGCCTAAGAATGCTCCGTCAACCATTGCCGTAAAAATAATTGATGAAGAATTCGACGGGGATATGCCCGGTGCCAGAATTATGATTAGCAATGTATCCCCTGTTGAGGCCCTGGAATACAAGGAAAAACTTATGAACATCGATGGGGTTACATCCGTCAGCTGGCTGGATGACATTATCGGTTTGGATGCGTTACAATCCACACCCCTTGAATTCTTAGACCCGGATATAGTGGATAATTATTACAGGGAAAACAGCGCCCTGCTTACAATATCCGTAGAAAATGCGAAGGAGCAGGCAGCTATAAACGCTGTCTATGAAGTAATCGGTGAAGAAAATGCCGCTTCAGGAGAAGCTGTTAATTTAGCAGAGACACAGGCGATGTCCGTATCCGAAGTATTGAATGCCATGCTGATACTTCTTCCAATCGTAATTCTTGTACTTATACTGTCGACTACTTCATGGATAGAGCCATTCCTCTTCTTATCAACCATCGGTATTGCGATTGTGATAAATATGGGAACGAATATACTATTCGGTGAGGTGTCGTTTATTTCAAATACCGTCAGTCCCATTCTGCAGCTGGCTGTATCCCTTGATTATGCGATTTTCCTGCTTCATAGCTTTGACAACCACAGGCGCCGGCATAATCCCAATGAAGCGATGCTTCTTGCGATAAAGGAATCCCTGCCCACCGTGGCAGCCAGTGCAGCTACAACCGTCATCGGCTTTGCGTCCCTTATGTTCATGCGCTTTGGAATCGGTGCGGATTTGGGCATTAACCTTCTTAAAGGTGTTACATTAAGCTTTATATCGGTTATGGCATTCCTGCCCGGAATCACCCTGCTGTTATATCCATCTATCGATAAGACAAGGCACCGCAGGCTTATGCCGGACTTTAAAGGCTCAGGAAAATTCATTATGAAGGTAAGAACACCTTTTATGCTGCTTGCCTTCCTTATCGTGATTCCGGCCTTTCTTGCCCAAACGAACACCGGGTTTATGTATGGTATGGGGAATATGACGGCTGCTTCACGGGCCGGAAGAGATACCCGGCTTATAGAAGAGAAATTCGGAAGAGAAAACATCCTGGTACTGCTGGTTCCGAGGGAAAGTGCGGGAAAAGAAACCGAGCTCTGTGAAGAGTTATCAGGGCTTTCGCATGTAATAAGTATTGTATCCTATGCAACTGCCGTCGGTACCCCGGTTCCATCGGAATTTGTTCCAAAAGAAGCCTATAACCAGTTTTATTCCGAGAATTATTCACGGATAATACTCTACACGGATACCGGTGAGGAGGACCAGGCTGCCTTTGATACTGTCCAATCCGTCATAAACACTGCAAATGACTACTATGATACGCACTATCTTACAGGAACCAGTGCAACATTATATGATATGAAAAACACGATTTCAACCGATAACAATTTGGTGAACCTGATTGCTGTCATCGGAATATTCCTTGTGCTTTTTATAACCTTCCGCTCGTTAAGCCTGCCCTTTATACTGGTATTTTGCATTGAAACTGCCATATGGATTAATCTTTCCGTTCCGTATTTTACCGATAAACCCATCATGTTTATCGGATACCTGATTATCAGCACGGTACAGCTTGGGGCGACGGTAGATTACGCTATATTATTTACCAACTCATACCTGAATAACAGAAAAACCCAGTCAAGTAAGGCCTCCATGCAAGATACCATCAGCAATAATCTGGTTGCCATCTTTACCTCTGCCATTATACTTGCAGCCGCCGGCTTTGCCCTTGCCTTTACCTCGAACAACCCGATTATATCCGAGCTGGGATTGCTTTTAGGAAGGGGAACATTTCTTTCCTTATTGATGGTAGCTTTTGTATTGCCTGCGCTGCTTGTATTCTTTGATAAGATTATTAAAAAAACCACATTAAAATCAAAAAATTAGGGAGACCAACTAAGAAGAAGATATTATCTATTATTTTGATTAGCATATTATTAACAGCATCGGTTGCCGGGGCGGCCACCGCTGCTTCTGCCAAGGATGAGGTGGTTTATGGAATCCTTCATCACGACGGAACCGTAAGCAGTCTCTATGTCGTGAATATCTTTGACGGAGGCACCATCACTGACTATGGTAATTATAATAAAATCAGCAATCTTACCACGAAAGAAGCGCTTTTACAATCCGGTGATGAAATTACAATCGATACGGAATCCGAAAAATTCTATTATCAGGGCTACCTAGATTCAAAGGAGCTTCCGTGGAATATCGTAATCCGATATTATATAGATGATAAGGAGATACCTGCATCAGAGCTGGCAGGAATGAGCGGTAAGCTAAAAATATCCCTATCCGTAACAGAAAACAAGAAGCTTGACAGTATCTTCTATAACAGCTTCGGTTTGCAGATTGCTGTTTTACTTAACAATAAGCTAAGCTCAAATATTATCGCTGACAATGCTACGATTGCAGAAGCCGGGGGCAGCAAGCAGATTAACTTCACTGTCTTACCCGGCAGCCCTTTTGAGGGCACTGTAACTGCCGATGTTAAAGACTTTGAAATGGATGCCATATCCATTAACGGTATACGGTTAGCCTTTGCTATTAATATTGACAGCGCCCAGTTCTCAGAACAATTCTCCGAGCTGATAAAGGGTATCGAAGAGCTTGATGACGGAGCCGGTGAATTGCTGGAGGGGCTTAAAGAATTGTCGGAAGGAATTGACGCCTATACGGACGGGCTGAATGCTTTTAGAGACGGTACCGGACAGCTGGCTTCCCAGGCCGAGGAATTATATAAAGGAGCCTCCTCCCTGGATGATGGCTTGAAAGAATTAATAGCTCAAAATAACAATATTCATAACGGAGCCCTTGTATTACAAAATGCCGCTTTTGATGCAGTCAACGCCCAGCTTGCAGGGATGGGACTTGGACTTCCGGCACTAACTCCTGAAAATTACAGCCCTATACTGGCAGATATCCCTAACCTTGCACCGGTTAAGGCACAGCTTGATGGTGTCGTACAATTCGTACAGGGTCTTAAAGGCTATACAGACGGCGTTGAACAGTTGGGAAAGGGTGCTGGCAAACTGGCAGAAGGCACCAAAAAATTCAGAGATGCTTCCGGTGAAATCGCCTCTTCCGCAAATACGCTCTATGAAAGTGCGGTGAAGATAAATTCCGGACTAAAAGAGCTTAGGGATGGTCTGGCTTCCTATAAGGAAGGAACAAGCAAGTTCAGGAGCAAAACCTCCAATATTGACGGTGAAATTGATAAACAGATATCGGACCTTCTGGATGAGATATCCGGCACCGATGAAAGTCTCAAGTCCTTCGTATCCGATAAGAATACCGATATTACCTCCGTTCAGTTCGTATTAAAGACGGCTCCTGTCGATATCCCGGATGCTCCCGTCACTGAGATGGCAAAACCGGTCACATTAAGCTTCTGGCAGAAGCTTCTGAAATTATTTGGCCTGTATAAAGAATAAAAAAAGCGTCAAAGTCCTCCTCTGTTAAAACCGGATATATATTTTATTAAGACAGCATGTATATACATTGCTGTATACATATGATAAAATACAATTCAGTAGAAGGAGGTTAAAAATGGTATCCTTAAAAGAAGTAAATGAGAGTAATTTTAAAACCATCGTAGGGATGAAATTGGATGAGGAACAAAGTAAATATGTGGCCTCCAATGTATATTCATTAGCTCAGGCATGGCTCTATGAAGAAGCAAGACCATATGCTATCTATAATGATGAAGAGGTAATCGGTTTTATGATGCTGGATTGGGATGAAAAAGAACGTGAATGTGGTATATGGCGATTCATGATAGCAGCTCATCAGCAAGGTAAGGGATATGGCAGAAAGGCTTTAGTGTATGCGCTTAATATGATTAAAGAAACCGGAAAGTTTGATAATGTGTTTCTGGATTATGTTCCTGATAATGCTGTGGGAAAACACTTATATGAAAGTATCGGGTTCGTGGACACAGGAGAAATTGAGGACGGTGAAATTGTTATGAAGCTGGAGCTGACAAAGTATGCTGGAAATTAGCCGGTGACAGGCAGACGCTATTTTATAAAGGGCTGTTGTAAAATGATACCGGTATACCCGGTGTTATCTACAACAGCCCCTTTATGAAAGACTTGATTTACATAATATTAATATGTCAATGATTTTTGAATTATCCGAGCTGTTTGCTTAATGCATCTTTCGCTGCGGCGATTACATTGGCGATTCCGGCAGCATTTTTTCCGCCTGCCTGAGCCATATTCGGTCTTCCTCCGCCACCGCCGCCTACCAAGGCCGCAAGCTCCTTAATAAGATTACCTGCATGGGCACCCTTCTTAATTGCCTCGTCACTTGCCATGGCAATTAAGCTTACCTTATCCGGTGCCGTCGAAGAAACCAGTATAACAACGCCTTCTCCCAGCTTATCCTTTAAGTTATCTCCCATGTTCCTCAGACCATTCATGTCAAGCTCCGGAACCTCGGCAGCCAAAAGCTTCACTCCGGCAACTTCCTGTACCTGATTCATTACATCACCCAGGGAATTGCTGGCAAGCTTGGATTTTAATTTTTCATTTTCTGATTTGAGGGTCTTTATCTCTTCTAATAAACCTTCTATTCTGCCTGTAAGCTGAGCCGGTTCTGCTTTCGCCGCCTTTGCCGCCTCATAGAATCTGTTCTCCAGCTCTTTATAGTGCTCTAATACGCCGTTTCCTGTTAATGCTTCGATTCTTCTGACACCGGCAGCAATTCCTGTCTCGGACAAAATCTTGAATACGGTAATCGCTCCGGTATTCGGTACATGGGTTCCGCCGCAAAGCTCCTTACTGAAGTCTCCCATCGAGACAACACGAACCTTCTCATGATATTTCTCACCGAACAGCGCCGTCGCGCCTGCCTTCTTCGCTTCATCCAGGCTCATAAGCTGTGTATTTACGGGAAGGCTCTTGCTGATATTCTCATTAACGATATTTTCTACTTTTCTGATTTCTTCCTCTGTCATGGCTGAAAAATGAGTAAAGTCAAATCGCAGCCTGTCATTGGAAACAAAGGAACCTGCCTGCTCCACATGATTTCCAAGTACCATACGGAGTGCCTTTTGCAGCAAATGGGTGGCAGAATGGTTCTTCGCTGTGGAAGCCCGAAGCTTCGGATTAACCTTAAGGGTGACCTCATCACCAATCTTTAGAACACCCCTGGTAACCACTCCCACATGCCCGGTTTTATCACCCGGAAGGTGAATTGTATCCTCCACCTTAAATTCCGCATCTTTACTAACAATCATTCCGGTATCGGCAGCCTGTCCTCCTCCGGTTGCATAAAACGGGGATTCTTCCACTATAATCGTGCCTCTCTGACCGTCTGCAAGCTCCTCTGCCAGCTCATTTTCCGTCGTGAGGGCTGTGATTTTTGATGTATGAACCAAGGTATCATAACCTACGAATACGGTGGTAAGATGATGGTCAAGCTGCTGGTAGATTGTCTCTTCTGACCCCATATAATTCGTGGTTCCTCTGGCATTTCTTGCCGTCTCTCTCTGAACCTCCATCGCCTCCTGGAAGCCCTTTTCATCTATCTGATAGCCCTTCTCTTCCAGAATCTCTTTCGTCAGGTCAAGCGGAAAACCGTAAGTGTCATAGAGCTTGAATACATCCTCTCCTGAAAGTATATTCAGCTTCTTTTCTTCCAGGATGTTTTGCATATCATTCAGTATGCTAAGGCCCTGGTCGATTGTTTTGCTGAATTTATCCTCCTCAATTGCAAGGAGCTTCAAGATATAATCCTTCTTTTCCTCCAGCTCCGGGTAGCCGTCCTTTGATTCTGCTATCACAGTCTTGGAAAGCTCGGCCAGGAAGCTGTCCTTAATTCCCAGAAGACGGCCATGCCTCGCTGCCCGGCGAAGAAGCCTGCGAAATACATAGCCCCTTCCTTCATTGGACGGAATAATACCGTCGGAAGCCATAAAGGTTACCGCGCGAATATGGTCGGTAATCAGACGAATGGATACATCTTTCTTCGAATCACTAAGATATTTCACCTTCGCAATCTCACATACCTTATCCCGGATAGCCTTAAAGGTATCGATATCAAAGATTGATTCCACATCCTGCACAACCGCGGCCAGTCTTTCCAGTCCCATACCTGTGTCAATATTCTTTTTATCCAGCTCTGTATAATTGCCGTTGCCGTCACCGTTAAACTGTGTAAACACATTATTCCATACCTCAATAAACCGGTCACATTCACAGCCTACTTCACAATCAGGGGAACCGCAGCCGTATTTCTCACCACGGTCATAGTATATCTCAGAACAGGGCCCGCAGGGACCGGAGCCGATTTCCCAGAAATTATCCTCCTTACCCATGCGGTAGATACGCTCTTTCGCTATCCCCATATCCTTATTCCATATATCAAACGCCTCATCATCTTCCTCGTATACGGAAGGATAAAGGCGGTCCTTATCAAGACCGACTACCTCGGTCAGGAATTCCCATGACCATGCAATCGCCTCTTTCTTAAAATAATCACCAAAGGAGAAATTACCGAGCATCTCAAAAAAAGTAGCATGACGGGATGTCTTGCCTACGTTTTCAATATCGCCGGTTCGAATACATTTCTGACAGGTGGCAAGCCTTTTTCTTGGAGGTTCCTCCTGTCCTGTAAAATACGGCTTTAAGGGAGCCATTCCCGCATTGATTAAAAGCAAGCTGTTATCATTTTGCGGTATTAAGGGGAAGCTCTTTAACACCATGTGGTCCTTGCTTTCAAAGAATTCCAAAAACATTTGTCTTAATTCATTTACACCGTAAGTTTGCACGTTTCTTGCCTCCTGATAAATATATATATTTGCTTTAGTGTCTGTCTGCCAGCTCTGTGGTGATATCCTCCCAATCCAAGCCTGATTGTGCCATCAGCACCATCAGGTGATACAGAAAATCCGCAATTTCATACCGCAGCTCTCCTGTTTCGGGATTCTTGGCGGCAATAATGATTTCTGCTGCCTCTTCGCCACATTTTTTGAGGATTTTATCAATTCCTTTTTCAAAAAGATAATTGGTATAGGAGCCTTCTTTCGGATTTCTCTTCCGGTCCATAATGACATCATATACATTCTCAAATATGTGATAAGGATTGCTCCGCTTATTTTCATTTTCTATTAAGCTTGTATAGAAGCAGCTTCTGCTTCCGGTATGGCATGCCGGCCCCTTTGGAACAACTTTTGCCAGAAGGGTGTCTTTATCACAATCCAGAAATATCTCCTTCACATACTGAAAATTACCCGAGGTCTCTCCTTTAAGCCAAAGAGTATTCCTGCTTCTTGAAAAATACGTCATTCTTCCCTCTGTAATAGTCCTATTATAAGACTCCTCATTCATATACGCAAGCATTAATACATCCCCGGTCTTATAATCCTGGGTAATAACAGGGATTAATCCATCCTTGTTCAGCTTGAATTCTGAAAAAGGAAGTTTGCTTTCGTATACATTGACAGAAATATTCTCCTGTATCAAAGCCTGTTTTGCCTTCATAATGTCTTTATTTATAAAAAAGTCCGTTGTAATTCCGATTACATTGGGAATCTCCAGTATGTACCGGATGTCATTTTGCTTGAGATTATCCCGGATAATAACCGGTACCGGTGACTTTGCTATCTTATTATTAAAAGCTTCGGAAGCATCGGAATAATGAATCAGCAGGGTGCCGATACCAAGACTTGTAATCTGTTCATCCATATCGGCTTCCATAAGAATCGCCTGGTCAGCCTCGAGGTAAATCTTATTTACACCAAATCTGGCGGATATGTCTTTTATAAGCTGTTCTTTCTCCATCAGCTTATAGGGAAGTAATATTCCGGATGCACCGGTATAAAAGGCTTTTTTGGCATCCTCAAAATTATTCACATAACAGCCAACAATAAAGGGAACATCAATGATTCTTGCAATCTGCTTTGCTAATTTTAAAAACTCCTCCCTGGAATTTTCGTCCTTAGAGAAGTTATATAACAGCAGCTCGTCAGCGCCCCCATCCGAATATTCTTTTGCCAGCCGAATGACATTTTCACCGATTTCACCCTCCGTATTGATAAAGGGAATAATCTTCTTATACGGCATATAGCGACAACCTCCTTCCATACTATTCAAACATTGTAACTGCTTTTTTAAAATTGATTTTATTCTCATAGAGTGCTTTTCCGATGATTGCTCCATATACATTCATTTCATTCAGCATCTCCAGGTCCTTCAAAGAAGATACGCCGCCGGAGGCGATAATATTAAGACCGGTTTCCTCCACCATTTCCGCTGTATAATGAAGATTCGGCCCTTGCAGCATGCCATCCTTTGCAATGTCTGTATAGACGATGGTATCTACTCCGATATTTTTCATTTCAAGAGCTAAATCTACGGCATTAAAATTACTAAGCTTCTCCCATCCCTCTACCGCCACAATTCCATCCTTTGCATCAATACCGGCAACAATACGCTCCGGTCCAAACAAAGCAATGGCCTCCTTCATAAATCCCGGGTCGATAGCTGCCTTCGTGCCTATAATTACTCTGCTGATACCCAGATTAAGCTTATTCTCTATGTCTTTAACCGAGCGGATTCCCCCGCCCAGCTGAATCGGTATAGTAACGCTTTCCACGATATCCTTAATGGCCGCTTCATTGACAGAATGACCTACCAGTGCTCCGTCCAGGTCCACGACATGGATAAAGGAAGCACCGCTTGCTTCCCATTCCTTTGCCACTTTTGACGGTATATCCGAATATACCAGGACATCGCGAAAGCTGCCTTGTCTTAGCCTGACACACTGACCATTTTTAATATCGATTGCCGGGAATAACTTCATTTTATCCAGTCCTTTCACTAAGTGCTTCATTCTATTCTATATTATACCTTTGGTGGACAAAACATCCTCAATTCTTTTATCCGTTCCGCTGGCTTCATCCAGCGCTTTTGCGAAAGCTTTAAAAGCGGCTTCCGCTATATGATGGTTGTTTTCTCCATCGAGCATCTTAAGGTGTATATTCATGCCTGCACTATAAGACAATGCATAGAAGAACTCCTTCACAAGCTCCGTATCCATATATCCCACCTTACTGCTGCTGAATTTCAAATCGTAGGAAAGATAGGGACGACCGGACAAATCAATCGCACAGCATACCAGCACCTCATCCATCGGAAGCATAAAATAACCGTAGCGGCGAATTCCCTTCTTGTCCCCCAAAGCTTTTTTAATCGCCTGTCCCAGTACAATTCCCGTATCCTCAACGGTATGATGCGCATCCACATACAGGTCTCCTTTTACTGTAAGCTTCATATCAAAAAAACCATGGCGGACAAAGCTGTCCAGCATATGATTAAAGAAGCCTATACCCGTCTCAATCTGGGAATTTCCTTTTCCGTCCAGATTAAAATCCATAGAAATATCTGTTTCCTTTGTTTTCCGATTTATGGCTGCAACTCTGCTTTCCATAAGCTTCATCCTCTCTCTATGATAAATTGTATACACGTATATGTCAAACGATATCGTTCCCGAATCGTATTGTCATAAGCTGGCATCCGCCTTTTAATGCGTTATTTCTCCGTCTCAAATCTCACCGCAATCGAGTTGGCATGGGCAGTAAATCCTTCGGATTTGGCAAAATCCTCGATATCCTTATGAATATTCTCCAGCGCTTCCCTTGAATACGAAATGATGCTTGACTTTTTAATAAAATCATCCACACTGAGGGGTGAAAAGAACTTCGCCGTACCGTTGGTTGGAAGGGTATGATTCGGGCCTGCCATATAATCTCCCAACGGCTCACTGGAATACTCTCCTATAAATATGGCCCCGGCGTTTCTTATCTTCGTCATAATCATAAAAGGTTCCTTTGTCATAATCTCCAGATGCTCGGAGGCTATCTCATTGGCTACCTCTACGGCCTCGTCCATATCTCCTGCAATTAACAGATATCCGTAATTATCAAGGGATTTTGCTATAATATCCCGCCGCGAAAGGGTTTCAAGGAATCGCTCCACTTCCTTTGATACTTCTTCCGCCAGTTCCTTACTGGTAGTAACCAGTATAGCCGAGGCCAGCTCATCATGCTCGGCCTGGGATAATAAATCGGCCGCCACATATCTGGGATTGGCTGTCTCATCTGCAATAACCAGTATCTCACTGGGTCCTGCAATGGAATCGATACTCACATGACCGTACACCGCCTTTTTTGCCAGTGCAACATATATATTTCCCGGTCCCACGATTTTGTCCACCTTCGGAATACTTTCTGTACCAAAGGCCAGTGCTGCAATTGCCTGCGCTCCGCCCACCTTATAGATTTCAGTTACCCCGGCCTCCTTGGCTGCAACCAATGTCCCCGGATATATCATACCATTCTTATCCGGCGGTGTCACCATCACAATCCGCTTTACTCCGGCAACTTTGGCTGGAATGACATCCATCAGCACCGTGGACGGATAGGCTGCTTTCCCTCCCGGAACATAGACGCCGACCTTCTCCATGGGCGTTACCTTTTGACCCAGAATTACACCCTCTCTTGAGACATCTATCCAGCTGTTTTGCTTCTGCTTATGGTGAAAGTCCTCGATATTGTTCTTTGCCTTGCGCATTACATCCAGAGTCTTCTTATCCATCTGCCTGTAAGCATCTTCTATCTCTTCTTCGGTGACCCTGATGTTATCCTTATTCATGTCTACCAGGTCAAACTTTTTGGTATATGAAAATAAAGCCTTATCCCCATTTTCCCGTACATCGTGAATAATCCCGGCTACGGTATCGGCATAGGCTTCATATTGGTTGGGGCTTCTCTTTAACAGGTCCTCCATTATGTTCTTTTTTGTTGCTTCATTTAATTCAATAATTTTCATTATTTTCCTCCATTCCTGCGTATGTTTTAATGGCTGTTCTCTATACCGTTGTCAGATACTCCTTTAAATCCTTGATAATCTTCGATATACGTTCATGCTCCATCTTCATGCTCACTTCATTTACAACCATCCTGGCGGAGATATTACAGATTTCTTCAAGAATAACCAATCCGTTCTCCTTAAGCGTTGAACCGGTCTCAACAATATCCACAATCACTTCCGACAGGCCCACAATCGGAGCCAGCTCGATGGAGCCGTTCAGCTTTATTATCTCAACCGTCTGATGCTTTTTATTATAAAAATAATCTTTCGCTATATTCGGATATTTGGTAGCTACCCGGATAAGCTCCCCATGATGAAGACGCTCTCCTGCCTCCGCCGGTCCTGCCACGCACATTCTGCATTTTCCCATACCCAAATCCAGAACCTCATACATCTTCCTGCCCTCCTCAAGAAGAGTATCCTTTCCGGCTATTCCTATATCCGCCGCACCATACTCGACATAGGTAGGTACATCATTGGCTTTAGCAAGAAAGAATTTCAGCTTAAGCTCTTCATTCACAAAGATAAGCTTCCTGGAGGACTTATCCTTTATCTCCTCACAGGTAATGCCAATCTGCTCCAACAGCTTTAAGGTATCCACCGCCAATCTTCCCTTTGCCAATGCAATCGTAATATATCTCATAACCTTCGTCCTTTCATAATTAATACCCTTCACTGCCTTAAATATTAATCCGGTTATATGCTTTGGGCATTCATAATCTCCTTTATGCTTGCCGTCTGCCGGGTGCAATTCTTTGCATCCATAATGATGATATCCTTGTCATTATCTATATACAATAAACCGCCTATATTCATATTCTTCATATATGTCGGGTAATCCTCTATCTCCATTTGGGGTTTCGACAGCTGTAGAATAACATTGCCGCCCTCTTTACGAAAATAACCCGCCAGAGCAATTGCCTCTTTTCTATAATTCGGTGTATACAGAATCAAGGTGTCCGATGAATCAAGCTCCGGTAAAAGCTTTTGCCTGTACAAAGCCTGCATAAGGTTGTCAATCTCTATGGCAAGACCGATGGCGGGGCAATCCTTACCGAACTGTCCGACCAGATTATCATAGCGTCCGCCTGTTACAATTGCTTCTCCTGTTTTATAAGTATAGGCTCTAAATATTATGCCCGTATAATAATCGTATTTGCTTAACATGCCAAGGTCAAAGGATATATATTTCTCAAAGCCGTATTCCGTCATGATATCATACAGCTTCTCCAGCCGGTTAATCGCTTTAAGCGTCCGGGGATTCTTTGTAACCTTTTTCGCATATTCCAGTATCTCCAATGTACCGAATAATTCCGGAAGCTTTAAGAACATCTCTTCAAGCTCTTTCGGCATGTTCTTATTCATAATAATGCCTTCCATCCCGAACATGTTCTTATTCTGGATTAAATCCTTCAGCCTGGCTGCATCTTCCTTATCCTCAAAGCCGGCTTCTTTTATCAGGGAGCGAAAAAAGTCGGCGTTTCCTATCTCTAATTGGAATTCCTTCAGCCCTGCCTGGAGAAGGCATTCAATGGTAATGGCAAGCATTTCTCCGTCCGCATCCACGCTGTCATCATTGACAAGCTCAGCGCCCAGCTGGGTTACTTCCTTGAGCCTGCCCTGGTAAGCGGTGCTATTGATATAGGTATTGCCAACATAGCAGAGACGAACAGGCAGCTCCTCTTCCTTATAATACTTTGCCACACACCGGGCAATGGAAGGGGTTATATCCGGTCGAAGCACGATGGTATTGCCTTCCCTGTCGAACAGCTTATACATATCCTTTGAGGCAACGGTTCCCCTCTCCTGATTGAAGATATCAAAGAATTCAAAGCTGGGGGTCTGAATATCCCGAAAGCCATAACGCTCCAGAACCTGATGAAGGTTTTTTTGCAGCAGAAGCTTTACGGCACATTCCGTACCATATATATCTCTTACTCCCTCCGGGGTATGCAGTAATTTATCCTTCATAATTACCTCCGTTCCTGCACGAATATGGTTGAAAGTGCATTTTTCAATTTAACATGGTAACGTGATAATTCGCTACCATGTTAATGTTTTAAACATTATATGTTATTGGATAATGAATGTCAATAATAAATTCAAGCTTTTCAGTTGTCATTTTCCCTGTCATTCAAATCCCTTTGCAGCTGCTCCAGATAGTGAACACATACTCCGTTTTGAAGCTGTATCCGATAGGATAAATCCAATTCATCAAACCGAAAGCTCTTCCTTCCGCCTTCTATTGCCCTTTTCCAAAAGCCTGCCAGCATATCATACTTGAGGTAATAATATAGGTCGTGCTTTTTAAAGTAGATAAGTAAAAATGCAATACCCTCCTGCTCTTCAAATTCCTTCATGAACTGAATCTGATGCTCATGAACATTATTCAGGCTGAAGGTGTCTCCCGCACACTCTTTTGCATCAAAGCACACTGGAATTCCTTGCACCACACCAATATAATCCACTGTACTTATCTTCTCAAAATAAGCCAGCCTGATTTGCTTGCTTTCCTTATCAATTGTTATGGGTGTTATCGGGGTCGGGACCTTCTGAATGAGTGCAAGCTGTTTTTCCCGATACCTGCTGTTGGTTATATTAATTATCTCCTCCAGCATCGAACCGCGAAGTCCCCTGGATTTCCATGATGCCATCGTGTACCTCCTTGTTGTATCCATTCAATCAAACTGCATTCATCTGCTACCATACGATATTGCCGAATAAATCTCTTATTATGGTACGAAAAACCGCAGGCTCCGGTGCTTTAAATTCACAGCCCGAAAGATTCGACAAGGAACCTAACAGCTGTGGAAATACACATCTGTAAGAATGAAGAAGCTGCGATTTTAGTCTGTATCTTTGATTAAAATAATTGTTGACCTTCCTGTCTCCGTACTTTGAATCTCCAATGATGGGGTGTCCGATACTCGCGAGATGGGCCCGGATTTGATGCGACTTACCCGTAATCAGCTTTACCTGCAATAGGGTATACTCGTTTCCGCATGCCAGGGGCTGGTATTCTGTGGCAATATAATCGGAATCCTCCGACTGTCTGGAAGATATCGTAACGATGTTACTGGCTGCATCCTTTTTTAAATATCCGGTGATTTTATTCGTCTCATTTAAACTGCCCTTCACAATACACAGGTAGTATTTATCAAGCTTTCTTTCCCGGAAAAGCCTGGCCATCTCCTGAAGTCCGGTAAGTGTTTTTCCCGCAATTAACAAACCTCCTGTATTGCGGTCCAGACGGTTGCATATCCCCGGCTTAAAGCTTTGAAGCTGCTCGTTAGCAATCTGCCCGGAGGATAACATATACGAAATGATATATTCAACCATCGAATAATCGGTTCCGACTGCTTTTTGAGAAAGCACTCCGACCGGCTTGTTTACGATAAGGATATTCCTGTCCTCATATAGAATATCGAGGTCGTGGTCTGCTATCATAATCTCCATCTGTGCGGAGAATTTATCGATGGTATCATCCGACAGATACAGCTTTATTTCATCTTCAATCTGAACAATCTCCGAGCCCTCTGCCTTCTTACCGTTTAGTACAATATTCTTTTTACGCAGCATTTTATATACAAAGCTTTTCGGCGCTTTATTCAGTATTTTCAGCAATAACTTATCCAGACGCTGACCCGCCTGATTCTCATTAACGATTATCTGCTTCATGATTCCACCCTGTTCTTCTATATGGCTTATTGCATTTATACAACAAAGTCATTCTACTTATGTAGAATCTCTTTCATGGAACGAATATAATAATCGGACAGCCTGATTTTTTGCTCTTCATCCATTTCCGAGGATTTGTCATATACGGAGCATACCCTCATATTCGCATTCTTTCCCGCCATTACTCCCTGGATGACATCTTCAAATACCAGACATCTTTCAGGATCTGCCATCAAATCCGAAGCAACCAGCAGGTATATATCCGGTGACGGCTTGCCCCTGTCCACATCACAGGATGTTCGGATGGATGAGAAATACCCGCTTATATTATGCCTGTTTATAATCAGCTCTGCCAATTCTCTTGAATTGCTGGTAGCAATCCCGGCAGGGATTTTATTCTCCTTTAAATATTCCAGAAACTCGATGACCCCTTCCTTTAAGGGTACTTCATAGAGATATTTATCCCATGCCATCCTGTTCCAGTCGCTTTTAATCTGCTCCAGGCTGTCCGCGAGCTTAAACCGCTCCTTAAAATAAATTGCTGTTTCTGAAAAACTCATTCCTTCAATGCGTCTTTGCAAATCCTCGGGAAATTCCAAACCAAACCGGGCAAGATATTCAATATCAATTGCCTCCCACATCCACATCGAATCTACCAGTGTACCGTCCAAATCAAATATAACGGCATCAATATCCTTTAACATATCGAAATTACTCCTTCTTCTGTAATGTAATACTCTTAAGGTATTCTACCTCATCGTTCGTCAATCTGCGGTAATCGCCCGGTACCAGTAAAGGGTCAAGCGCCAGTCCACCCATTGATATCCTTTTCAGGTAGATAACCTCCTTGCCGACCGCCTCAAACATTCGTTTAACCTGATGGAACTTTCCTTCCTGTATGGTCAGGTTTATCTCCGAGACCGCATCCGATAGAAGAATATCCAGCTTTGCCGGAAGACAGGGCTTATCCTCCCCTATGGATATACCCGACAAGAAGGCCTCTCTGTCTGCATCCGTAACCTTTCCGTTAACTTTGGCATAATAAACCTTATCGACTTCCTTCCTTGGTGACAGCAGCCGGTGGGCAAGCGCTCCATCATTCGTCAGGAGAAGAAGCCCCTCCGTATCCTTATCCAATCTGCCCACAGGAAACAAATCCTTCCGTCTCTCTGCCTCAACAATATCCAAAACCGTCTTATCACGATTATCCGTCGTGGCAGATACGACCCCAGCCGGTTTATTGAGCATCAGGTATACGTATTCCTCGTAGATAATCCTCTGCCCGTCAAAGGTTATCTCATCCGTCCCGGCATCTATCTTTTCCTCGGGACGCTTGCAGACAGCCAAATTAACGCAGACTCTTCCCTTACGAATCCAGTTTTTAATCTCGCTTCTGGTTCCAAGGCTCCTATCGGATAAATATTTATCAAGTCTTACCTGCTTTCCCATTACATCCATCTCCATCCGGGCAGGTACATATTTTTTAATGTGCCGTTACTTAGCTTCCCCCATCCCAGCGGATATCCATCTACCGACACCATTTGCCAGCCATTCCTGTTACCGGTATTCACCGTCAGGGTTTCACACTTAAGATAACGCACCGCATCCGAATCATCCGCAGACAGATTGATTACTGCGTCATAATCCGAGACTTTCAGGGCGTTGGCAAGCGCCTGGGAGGGCTGAAAGCGGTTCTTTTTCATTTCTCCCAGTAATAATCCCTGTCTTAAGGTTCGCAGTCCTTTATTCGCTTGATATCCTTCCGGAACCAGATAGACCCAGTCCTTTTGTACAAGAATTCTTCCCTGATTAATCAGGGCATCCAGATGCTTAAAGGGTTTAAGCTTAACAAGAAAATCCTTCGCCTCACCGGATATACTATTATTGCTTAAGGTACTTCCTTTACTATTATGCCTCTTATATTGGCTATCCTTATTCACCGCAGAACCCGATGCAGCATCCTTACGAAGCAGTGCTATGAAATGCCCCTCTCCGTCAATCCTGTGGGGCCAGAGCCTGATACAGTGCTTAAGCTCCTCCGGTCCGTCCACCCATTCCGGCTTGCCCGTATCAAATCCATCATAAGAGATACCCTGCAATGCGTCTGCCACATGGATATCGGGACACTCTTCCATCTGATAGGATATGGTTCCCTCATTTTCCTCCGGTGAAAAGGTACAGGTTGAATACAGCATCATTCCGCCGGGCTTTAGCATCTTAGCCGCAAATACAATAATTTCCTTCTGTAATTTGTTATAATACTCTACCCCGTACTGCTCCCAATTCTTCATAATCGAAGGACTTTTGCGAAACATTCCTTCTCCCGAGCATGGGGCGTCAATTAATATTTTATCAAAGGCTTCCGGAAAATACTCCGCCAGCTTGTTCGGTGCTTCCGATAATACAAGGGCATTCTTTATTCCGAATAATTCGATGTTCTTAAGCAGTGCCTTTGCACGGGAATTACTGATGTCATTGGATACCAGCATGCCTTCTCCTTTTAGCCGTGCTCCCAGCTCCGTGCTCTTGCCCCCGGGCGCCGCACACAAATCCAGCACTCTGTCTCCCGGCTCAATGGGAAGAAGGCTGGCAGGTGTCATGGCACTGGGCTCCTGGATATAATATAAACCAGCATAATAATAGGGATGTCTTGCAGGCTGTATGCTGACATCATAGTAATATCCGTTATCTATCCAGGGAATTTTCTTTATAGAAAAAGGACAAAGACGTTCAAACTCTTCAGGGGAAAGCTTCAGCGTATTCACCCGTATTCCACCGTAATGCGGCTTATGATAACACTGTAAATACTCCTTATATTCTTCCCCCAGAAGCCTCTTCATCCTGTCCTCAAATTGTTTTGGCAAATTCATCTTCTCACCATCCATCATCGCAAGCTTTGCGCCCTATACCGCTGTGAAATCAAATCCAGGTTCTTGCTGAACTTCTCAAGCTCTTCTCTGTCACCTGTCTGATATATCTTAAAGAATTCATCCTGAATCTTGATGACCTCCTGCTTATTGGCCACCTTATAAAGATTCTGTATATTCGTAAGTATATCGGCCACAATGTTTGCCTTTATTGTAAACGAATTCTGAGCATCCATGATTTCATCCCTGACCACACTCATTTCCCTGTCCAGAATAAGGATGGCCTCTGCTGCCGATGTAAGGCGTTCCCGGATATGCTCGGGCATATTCTGCTTGTACTTATATTGCAGGGAATGCTCAATTGTTGCCCAGAAATTCATGGCCAACGTCCTTATCTGTATCTCAACTTGAAGCCGTCTGGTACCCTTAAGCGTCTCGACATCATAATAAACTGTAACATGATAGGAACGGTATCCGCTCTTTTTCATGTCCTCAATATAGTCCTTCTCGTATTTAATAGTCATGTCTGAGCGCTGCCGGATAATATCCACCACTTTATAAATATCCTCAACAAACTGGCAAATAATACGAATACCGGCTATATCATCTATCTTTTCCTCAATATCATCCAGGGATATGTTCTTTTTCTGGGACTTTTCAAGAATACTGGAAATCGTTTTAAGTCTGCCGGTTACCTGTTCAATCGGTGAGTATACTCCTGCATGGCGGTATTCTTCTATGATATGATTGAATTTTACAACCAGCTCGTTAACTGCCAACGCGTAGGGGTCCAGAATTTCTCTCCATAATTGTATCTCCATAACCTTATTACCTCCATAAATAACCTTTATCTTCTCTCTGACGCGGTTCTACCATAGTAGAATCAGCTGTATAGAACGTTCATTCTTCCGTATAGAGCATCATCATTGACAGGATTGCCAGTCCGGCGGTCTCCGTTCTTAATATCCTGCGTCCGAGGGAAACCGGAATGATATTATGTTCTTTGGCAAGCTCGACTTCCGAGCTTTCATAACCGCCCTCCGGGCCAATCATTACCCCTGCTGTCTGGCAATTCCTCAAGCAGGCTAAAAAATCCTTTGTCGCTTTCATTCCTTTTTCATTTTCATAAGGAAGCACTGACAAATCCATCCCCTGTGCATATGTCAATGCCTCTTTGTAGGACATAACCGGAAGAACTTTCGGTATAATGCCTCTGCGGGACTGCTTTGCAGCGCTTTCTGATATCGCCTGCCACCGAAGCAGCTTCTTTTCTTCTTTTTTTACATCGTTGTTCTTGACCACACATCTTGCCATCACAACAGGAACAATCTCACATACGCCCAGCTCTACGGCCTTTTGTATAATCAGCTCCATCTTATCCGCCTTTGGAAGCCCCTGAAACAGAGTAATTCTGATTGGAAGCTCCGTACCGGTATCTTCTATGAACTTTATATCCGCGGTGACAGTATTATCGGACACCTTATTAATTATACAATAACAATCTTTTCCTTGTCCATTACAAATTACTATCTCATCACCGGGCTTCATCCGAAGTACATTCTTAATATGATTCACATCCGGGCCGCTGATGGTAATCATACTACCCGAAAGCGAATCCTCATTCACATAAAAGCGGTGCATATTCTTCTCCTTTGCTGCTTAACAATCTATAGTATAAGTATATCACACGATGGCAAATATTTCAAACATTTGTTCTGTGATGCCTGTGGTTTCCTGCACGTTATTATAACCGGCTATCATTGGACAGCATAACGGGGTCAGACACATAGCATCTGACCCCGTTAGATTTATAATAAATTTCTGCCGATAAAATACTTCTACCGTTAATTAGGTGTACCGCATCTACTGCAGAATTTTGATGCAGCATCCATCGTATCTCCACAATTACTGCACTTTTTTTGCTTTGGCAGTTGAATTATTTTCTCACCACATTCACTGCAAAATGCAGCATTGTTATCCACTGCTTGTCCGCATTTGCTGCATGTAGGCATAGGCTGCCAAATACTACTGTTTTGGCAGTTTTCATTAAGATTTGGTGAAGTATAATTGAATGTCTCCGGCTTTCCATTATGTATTCCCATTATTATTGAATTCAAATCATTTTGCATTAATGCATATGTTATCAGATCTAAAAAAAAGAAATTAAGAATCAAATATAAAATACCATTGTCGGATATATTTAATCCATAATTATTTCCGATATAGGCTATCTTTTTTGCCCGTGTAATCACCCAATATAATCCGTAGAACGGAACAAACATAATACATAGAATCTCACCTAAATAATTCATTCGCTCCTTGTTAATATACTTTATCTGTTTTGATATCGAAATGAGCCAGATTATTTTATAAATACCAAAGGTCAATAAAGTCAATACTATATTTTTTCCTATACTTTTTGTCTTTAAAACAAATTCATTCTTAGCGTCCTCTTTCGCATTCATAAATAAAATGGTAAGAAGAAAAATAATTACCGGAACGATATAAAATATGTCCATTGTTATCACATTAACCAATATTTCACCATAGTCAGAATATTTCATAAAATCAAAAAACATTTCTATCATATGCATTACTAATGAAATAATAGATAATACGATTGATAAATTATAGAGCCGTTTTCCTGCAAAGAGTGTAATTATAAAAACAATACATGTAAGAACAAACACTATTCTGGCGTTTGTAATATACCCACGATAGGCAACTGTTATTCCAACCGTATATAGCATTGCAGGTACTGATAAAACCCTGCTTTTATTATAACCAATCATACAATAAATAAGGCCAAACAAAAATATAATTACTGTTACCATAAATTCAGGATAATATCTTTCCAAAAACTTTCCCTGCACCCCTATACTATATAGATTATAATAAACTCTTATAAGGGCTATGAAAGGCATTATTGAAAGAAAAAGAATAATTTTTCTTCCTGAACTTCCTTTGTTTTGTATTTCCACTTTATATTCCTCCCCAATTAACATTTTATTCATTATACAAAATAATATATAAAAACACAATCCTCAATAAAAACAGGCACCGGATAGATGCCTGTTAATCACAATTATTGATATACATATTAATTTTCCTTTATCGTTATGTCTCCGCTTCCTGTGGAAAATACATAGTCGCTGCCGGAGTTTTTCATGACCACAGGAAAATCACAGCTGAATCTACCGGATATTGTACTGTACTTAATCTGAATGTCGTCCGCTTTAGGCATCGCTACATGGATATCCCCCGATACGGTGCTGATATCAAGTCCACCGGGAACAATGCCATCATTGATTTTTACTTTGCCGGAGGTGCTGTTCGTCTGGATACTTTCAAATTCTCCGTCAAAGTCAAAACCACCGGATACTGTGCTTGATGATACGTTTGAAAAATTCGCATCCTTTGCAACGGCATCTCCCGAGGTTGTATGAATGCCAATGTATTCTGCGGACACCTTATTAACCGATACCTTTCCCGAAACAGAATTCATGGAGATATCGCCGGATGTGCTTTCAGTAAGGGTTATATTCCCTGAGGTAGTACTGATTTTTATATTATCTGCATGAATAGTATACGCCTCACATGGGCCTGATACGCTGTTTATCTTAAATTCCCCGGATGTGATATCACGAACATCTACCGGTGCAGATACGGAACTTATCTCAAATTCCGAAAAGCTGCCCGCAAGCTCTATGGGGATAAATACTTCTAATTTTTTTGGCGGTATATTATCGAATAATTTATTGTTATTGCGAAATTTAACCTTAAGCGTATCTGAGCTTATGTTATACACCATCATTTCATCTGCATCCAGCTCTCTTTGGGCATATTCTACCAGTGTAATGCTGCTGTTGTCATGAGGTATTACCTTCACACTTCCGCTGACCCAGTCAATGTCCATGCTTTTGATGTCCGCACTGTCGAGCGTATATCTTCCTTCTTCATGATAGGGTCCGCTCAGGTTTTCACTTATAATACCCTTGTTTATTATTCCTCCATTAAATCCAATGTCACTTACAAACCATACCGCTAACCCCACAAATACAACAAAGACAATGGACCAGCAGATTATCTGTATTCTTTTATATTTATTCATATCCATATACCCATCCTCACTTCTTTATTACAAAGAATATGTTGATTAACGCTTCAACTGCTATTCCCAGCAAGAATATTATCCAGGTAATATTCCATGCAAAGGTATTGAAACTTACTATAAAATACACCGCTATCAAAATACTCCATAATGCAAAAGACAAGGATACCCTGAGCATCTTTCTGTTCGATTTATTGGTCTGCCATTCTTTAAATTCAGCCACCATCGTTTCCTCCGTACGAAAAAATTTTTGTTTTGTCAGATTGTTATATATTAATAATCCTGAAGCAACCGTAATCACGATAAGAAAACCTATTATGCCATAAAAAATATTTCCGCTTTGAAGAGATAATAACACGGGTATTAAAGAAAATATATACGCCATTACTGCAATTGAGGTCAATGCCGCTGATTTTTGCTTCCCTATATCCGATAATTCCTTCTTCGCAGCATCCATATCATATAGCAGACTGCTGATATCCCCTATACCGGAAATGGCTATATTATATGCCATATCCTCTGATTTTCCTTCCTGCAGCAAATCCTGATACTTCTCCGTGAGATTTTGTATCATTTCTTCTTTTAGCTCTACAATACTTTTTGTGAGCGGCACAGCACCAAAAAGTCCATCCACATATTTTCTAAGTTTTTCTTCCATCACTTTACTCCCTCCACCTTAATTAAATTATCAATCATTTCTTTCGCATTTTCCCATTCTTTAATTAAGCGCCGGTATTCTGCTTTGCCGGTTTCTGAAATCTTATAATACCTTCTTCTGGCTCCTGTCGTCTCATCTCCCCAATATGAGTTGATATATCCTGCCTGCTCCAAACGCCTGAATGCAGAATAAAGAGTGGCCTCCTTCAACTCATACCCGCCGCCAGTCTTTTGCTGTATCGCCTTATTAATCTCATATCCATAGCTATCGTCATTATACAACTGGGCCAGAATAATCGTATCCGTATGCCCTCTGATTAAATCTGACGTTATAGACAAGCTCTCATCTCCTTTACTGTATATCTATTATTTAGTTATAAAATATCATAATATACTTCGCCTGTCAAGGTATATTGTTAATAAAATTTCTTTAGGATAAATTTCTCGATATAAAGCTTAAGATTTTATAAATAATAGGATGGAATATTGTTTTGTATGGCACATAATGCTATTATTATTCTGCATTTGATTGTAAACAGATTATATAAGGAGGTCTGCCTATGAGAAAACTAAGAATACTAATCCTATTCCTGCTTCTGTCAATTAGTACATATGGCTGCAGCAAATATTTTGCCATCGATAATCCTAAAAGGAATAATGATATTGAGGACAATGCTTTACCGGTTAATCAGGGAGAGGCTGTCCATGAGAATAAAGAAAGTGATGCGGACAGTTCAGATGAAACAGAGGATAACGACAGCTTAATTGGCTACGAAGAATCCGCCAAGCTTCGTGTGGAAGTAGAAGGAACAACGGAGGAAATCACGGCCAGTCTTTATCATAGTCCTCTTGGATACAGGATAATTTATGATAATGAACGCTTTCAGCTATCCGGCGAAGAAAATGGCCTCGATAAGTATAATGCGGAGAATCCTGATTCTGAACGATACCCTGATGTATATATGCGAATCAGCACCTCAGAATCCTCTGACACCATCATGAAAGAGTTCGGCGAAGAACAAGAAAGCATTACTACTCTTGACGGATATACGGCTGATTATGCAGAAGATGTGACAATCAACACCTATACGGCAAAGCACTATAAGCTAAAGACCGGTAATCAGTGGGATGACATTATCCGGAACTTCTATATCATCGAATCAGACAGTATTCATTATATCATTGAAACGCATTATTTTCTTGAAGCCGGAGAGGGTTATGGCGCCAGAATTGCCGCCATGCTGGATACATTCGAATTATATGATTAGATATTTACAGGGGCCGGTCACATCGTGACTGACCCCTGACTTTATGTCTATTATATTCTTGATGTTCTTTTAAATTTACCGGGTACTGACAAAGGATACCCAATCTCCCATCCTGTTGGTTTCCAGGATTTTAAATTGGTTTTTCTCAAGGGAAGCTCTTACTTCCTCTTCCTTCGTATCGATTATTCCGGAACAGATGAATATTGCACCCTTCTTCATGTTCTCACCAATTACATCGGACAGGGGCATGATTACATCTGCCAGGATATTCGCAACCACCAAATCATAGGTTTCTTCCCCTATATGGGTTCGTATTCCCTGGTTTTCTATTATATTTCCTGTTGCAAAGGATACCGCTGTATCCGGGATACCGCTTTCCTCTTCTAAATTCCATTCCAAAGTATTTATCTGATTAACCTTGGCGTTTTCTATCGCTGATTTTGTTGCTATCGGGTCAATATCGATTCCGAGAACCTTTGATGCACCCAGTTTATTTGCTGCAATTGACAGGATTCCGCTTCCGCTGCCTGCATCAAGTACAAAGTCTCCCGGCTTGATGTATCTTTTCATGGCAAGCATGCAAAGCTTTGTGGTCTCATGGGAACCTGTTCCAAAGGAGATACCGGGGTCTATCTCGATTACCAAATCATTCTCCCTTACATCAGAAAGCTCCTCCCATGTAGGCTTGATAACGATGGTATCATCAATACGAAAAGGCTTGAAAAATTCCTTCCAGTTATTCATCCAGTCCTTATCCTCGGTTTCCGATATCGAGATTTTTCCGCTTCCAATTGCAGCAAACTCTGAAATCTCATTCAGTCCTTCCTTTATCTTTGTCAGGAGCGAATCGGTATCACTGGAAATATCCACATAGAAGTTTACTTTCGCCGAATTATCATCTGTTTCCAGCTGAGGAAGGATATCGACAAACATCTGCTTCTTTTCTTCCTCCGTCAGCGGTACATTATCTTCAATTTCAATCCCTTCGACACCGATATCTGCCAGCATGCTGCTTATAAAATCAACTGCCTCCGTTGTCGTATCAAGGGTAAACTTTATCCATTTCATATGCTTATCCTTTACGCTTTCATTTCCAGAATTTTTTCTTACTCTTTGTACTCTCCTGCTCATTATCCGGAGCCTGACTTTTACCAGTCATTGCATCGTCGAACTTTCTTAACAATTCTTTCTGCTCCGAATTGAGGCTGGTCGGTACCTGAACAACCAGTGTCACATAATGGTCTCCTCTGACACTTTTATTCCGAAGAGTTGGTACACCCTTCTCTCTTAAGCGTACTTTGGTGTCTGTCTGTGTTCCCGGCTTAACATTATAGATAACATCACCATCTACCGTACTGATTTTTACATCTCCGCCTAATGCTGCCGTAGCATAAGATATGGGAGCCGTTGAGTAAATATCATAGTCTCTTCTCTGGAAAATCGGATGTCTGCTGATATCAATGTCTACCAATAAATCTCCTCTGGGACCTCCATTGGTACCCGGCTCGCCTTTCCCGCGAATTCTCACGCTTTGACCGTTATCAATACCGGCCGGTATACCTACTTTGATTTTTTTCCTGCTGGTAATATATCCGCCGCCGTGGCAATCCGGACATTTGTCTTTGATAATCTTACCTGTTCCCCGGCAATCCGGACAGGTCTGGACATTTCTTACCATTCCGAATAAGGACTGCTGGGTATAGATTACCTGACCCTTACCGCCGCATTTTTGGCAGGTCTCAGGACTTGTTCCCTGCCTTGCACCGGTTCCGTGACAGGTATTGCATTCGTCCTTCAGATTTAACTCCAGCTCTTTTTCCGTTCCGAAAACAGCTTCCTCGAAGGTTATTCTGACAGAGGTTCTAAGATTTGCTCCCTGCATCGGCCCATTATTGGCTCTTCTGGTCCTTCCGCCAAAGATATCGCCGAAGAAATCACCAAAGATATCTCCCATATCAAAATTAGAAAAGTCAAATCCACCGGCGCCTCCGGCTCCTCCTTCAAAGGCAGCATGACCGAATTGGTCATATTGTCTTCGTTTATCGGGATCACTTAATACCGCATAGGCCTCCGATGCTTCCTTAAACTTTGCTTCCGCAGATTTATCTCCCGGGTTGGTATCTGGATGATATTGTTTTGCCAGTTTTCTATATGCCTTTTTTAACTCATCGTCCGTTGCGCCCTTACCGACACCCAGCACCTCGTAATAATCTCTTTTATCTGCCATCTTATCCTTCACCTTTCATATCCGCATATAAGCAGATTAGTCCATGGAAGTTATCTTATTTTTCGTGACATGATTTTTATGTCACGATAAAATAAGATGGCTACCATGGATAAGTGTAATGCGAGCGAGAAAGCATAGCTTTCGAGCTCCTAATCTGCCTATTCAAAATATATTTATTTCTTTAAATCTCTTTATAGTCACCGTCAACTACATCGCCGTCATAGGTCTGGGTAGTATCCGGGCCGCCTGCTCCTGACATGTCAGGACCGGCTCCTCCGGTAGCATTGTTTTGCTCATAGAGCTTTGCAAATAATGCCTGGGCATCGGTCATCAGCTTCTCTTTCGCCGCTTTAATATCTTCTATTTCACCATCACTCATCACTTCAGGATTGGTCTTTTCCAGAAGTTCCTTTAAGCGGGCAAGGTCTGCCTCAACATTTTCCTTATCGGTATCACTGATTTTATCGCCAACCTCACTCAGGGCTTTCTCGGTCTGGAACACCATTGAATCTGCTTCATTTCGAAGGTCAATCGCTTCCTTGCGCTTCTTATCCTGTGTCTCATATTCAGCAGCTTCTTTCACCGCACGGTCAATATCTGCATCGGACAGATTGGAGCTGGCTGTTATGGTAATATGCTGTTCTCTGCCGGT
>JAEZXP010000103.1 GCA_023419655.1 Bacillota bacterium
ACTCTGTCCATAATTTTTCGTTTACTTTTTCATGTTCGGCGATAGGCTCCAAAAAAACAACCGGCGTTACAGTAATCAGCGAATCCATTAATGTACCCCCGCCGGGCTTACTGATAATTGCGCAGCAAGAATGATAGAGCCTATATAAGCCATTGGAATAATCATTTTCAATGCTTTCGATAGCATCCGCCACTTTATACATCGGCGGATAATCACAAGCGGCGTTATGGTTTCTTTGCCAGGGCTTCCAATCCGGGTCAATCATATAACAGGTGGTATTCTTATGGGGCTGATACTCTTTTCTGTCATTAATCGCAGTAATCATCGGATTAGGTAATATTTCAGACAGCTCTTCCAGTTTCTTAGAATAAGTGCCCATACCCCATCCCCCGCCGTGCAGAAAGAAATTATCCTGCTCTTTCACGGAACTCGTTTTCAGTACTTCATCAAAATGATTATCCAGAATATAATTTACGCCTTTCTCATCGATGGGCCAGATTTCAATAAACCTGCCGTCCCGGTTATCAAACTCTTTCCAGGAAGGGGCTACCCCAACGTCCATATGTACGATAATTGCTTTGACTTTTGAAAAGCAGTCCATGTACCGGTCCACAAGGGAGGTCCAATTCCCCGATAAAATAATAAATGTATCGGCAGATTCTTCTTTCCATCTTTCTAAAATACGGTCCGCCGCTGCATCATTCAGTATAAAGTTTAATTTTTTAGACGCTAATTTATGTCCCAATACAGCCGCCTTATAGCTGCTTTGAAACATCGCTTTTGTCTTTATATATTTATCCAGAGAGGCTTCGTCAAAGAATTCTTCAAATACCTCAACCTCTGCAACGTAATTATTTGTGTTCAAATAATCCGCAATATGTAATGCGGGAATATACGTCCCCAATCCCATTGCAGAGGTTAATATTTTTATTTTATTCTTCATCTTTATATCCATTCCTTATCATCTGACTGTTTATAAACTAAACCTGCTGCAAATATCCCTTGTCTTTCTTATCATTGCATCCATACCTGCGGGCTGTGTGACGGCCATAAAGTATAACCTGCCCTTATAAGAATCCCGGTCCGTCAAAATTCGGTTGATAAATAAAGTATTCGCCGTAAGCGGTATTACCCCTTCTTTCTTTTTATCCGTATATAAAATACCATTTATCGTGAATTCGTTCAGGATGTCATCAAAGCTTATCTGCCCATGACAGGTAAGGTCCACATAAAATGAACAGGTAAGCTTGTTATCTTCAGCCGGTGATATTCTTTGTTCCAGATAATGCTTTATAAGGCTCATTGATTTTCGTGCGTTAATCTCAACAATCGGAACAATCCTGCCATCTGCCAATATCATGGAATCAATGCATATGTCACCATAATACCCATCCGAATAAAGCCGGTCACAGGTCTTTTCCATTATGCTGAAATACCCTTCACTTATAAGCCTGTCCGTCAATTCATCGTCCAAATTGACGGAGCCGTTATATGTACTCTGGTTATTCAATACCTTTTGTATGGATATTCTTTCTGATTTTCCCGATTTATCAATCCTATACTGTACCGAAAAATCGGTTTGAATGGTAAAAAACGGCTCTAAAATCAAGCTTAATTTTTTACCCTTCTTTGACTGGAAAAGACAGTAGTCATGCAGTCTCTGCAAGGCTTTCAGCTCGGTTATCTTTGTATTTCCCTTCCCCGACACGCCGTATTCTTCTTTTACCATCACGCCGCCGCAGGTTTCCAGAAGTTTCTTTCCTATGGTAATCAGCTGCTCTGTATCATTAATCAGGTATGAAAAATCATTGCAGTCCAGTTCCTTTGCCAATATGGTTGAATATTTTTTGGAATTTACTTTCTTAATTGTCTCTATATCCGGATGCTCATAAGAGAATCCATATTTTTCGGACAATTGTATATATTCATCTGTTACGGCATAGGTGGATAGCCTGGCACCGGAAGAAAATTCGAGCCCGTCAAAATCTTCGATTTTGTAATCGGCTCTTCCCTCTTTCAGCTTTGACAGGTCGTGAAATACAGGCACATTATGAAAGGAAAACCCTAAGGAATCCAAATAACTCAAATGGGCTTTATCCATTGCTATGCTTGTTAATACATAGTCGCCGCTCTTACAAAAGGCATAATTAATCTCATCAAAGGCAGCTACCATATTATCCAGATTTTTATTGGAAATGCTGGGAAGCTTTATTGTTTCCGAAGGCTCCCAATACCTTTCTGCATTAAATTTTGCAGCATAAATAACGGCTTTCCCCAAATCAATGTACATCTTCCTTCAATCCCTTCAAAAATTCAGCCAAACTTCCAATTGTATTTATTTCGTCAAAATCAAAATCATCAAAGTCAATAACAACATCTAAATTATCCTCTAAATTCAGTATCATATTAATTAATTGTATGGAATCCAACCCTACATCATTAATCAAATCTGAATCCAATGAAAGTGTACATGCAATTTCATCCTCTTCCATAATTTCTGAGATAGCATTCATGATGGTACTAACAATTGTATCTTTCATTAATTCCGTATCCATGTCGTCACCCTCCTAAAATCATAGTAAATCTATTTTATCATTTTTTACCTTTAATGGATTTTAACGCCTTTTTAACATTATTTCTATATGTTTTACATATCCCGTCAAATTGTGGGCATAATCCGCTTTATTTTCAATATACAAGAAGAAGTATAAATGGTATAATAATACAAATTTATATCCTAATCCCGTTATTACGATAAGAGAAAAGAATGATTTATACAGGGAGGAAATCATGAATAATCCAGCAAAACATAGAAAACCAAGATTGAAAAAAATACAATTTGAAATTCATTTAACCGACCATTGCAATCTGAATTGTCAGATGTGTGATCACTTCTCGCCTTTAGCCGAGGAGTATTATCTCGATTTACAAGACTTTCAAAAGCAAATGGAACGGTTGTCCTTTTTGTTTCATAAGGAAGCCCAGTTTATCCGTCTCTTGGGCGGAGAACCCTTGCTTCATCCGGATGTTGTCTCCTTTTTCCCTATCACAAGAGCCTGTTTTCCTGAAACGGATATTAAATTATATACCAATGGTCTTCTGCTGCCCGCACAGACAGACGCGTTCTGGGAAGCTTGTACAAAATATAATATTATAATCGTAATTACAAAGTATCCGGTTAAATTCGATTATGACAAGCTCCAAAAGACATTGGAAGAGAAAAAAATACCCTTTTACTATGAAAATCCCGAACCGATTAAAAGCTCCTGGCATTTTCCGTTAGACCTTAACGGTACGCAGAATGAAACCATCAGCTTCAAACTATGCCAGATGGCCGGTAAATGCATCTTTTTAAAAGACAATATCTTATACCCTTGCACCGTTCCCGGTAATATCGTACATTTCAACCGGTATTTTGGAACCGGTATTCCGTTATCGGAACAGGATGGAATTAATATCTTTGAAACTGATTCTGCGGATGAGATATTGGATTTTTTATGTACGCCGATTCCATTTTGCAAATACTGCGATACCATCCATCGAAGAAAAGGATTGGAATGGAAGCGCACTCAGAAAGATATAAAAGAATGGACATAAAAAGAAAAGGATGATGACTATGGATACCGTGAAAAAAGATATAATGTGTACTTTTGTTACACCGCTTTATATTGAGGAAAAAAACACAGAATTGTTAGGCTTTTTCAAACAGACCATGGAAAGTGTTTTCAATCAGACCTGCCCGGATTGGTCCATCGTTTTTGTTGATGACAACTCAAGGAACAGATTGTTGGAGGAATACATACATAAAATTATCGCAGAGAAAGAGCAAACCATTCTCTATCATAAAAACGAGTCCAATTTAGGTCCCGGGATTTCAAGAAATATTGCGATTGATATTGCCTATAATCTGGGAGCTGATGTAATAATCTTTCAGGACCAGGATGATTTATCCCATCCCAGACGGGTTGAGGTCACAAGAGAAACGTTTAAAACAGAAGGCACGGATTTATTATATTCATACTTTATACCGATTGATGAACATGGAAATGAAATGGAACCCAAAGACCTGGCTTATTCCATGCGAACGATATCAGAAAATTATAGTACCCCGATTGTTGGCAAGGATGTATGGAAAACACTTATTTCCGGAAAAATGTATGCAAATCTGCCGTCCGCTACAAGCGTGCGAATGGAATATGCTAAAAAGATTCCTTTTCCAAACAGAAGGTCGTCAGAGGAGACCTATACATGGCTGGTGTATTCAGCCCATGGAGCAGTTTTTGATTTCTCCAGGGAAATACCAACTAAGTACAGAATCCCCCGGAATGTAAAAGGCTCTGCCTCAAGAGAGACCATCGGCGAAGAAAAGTGGCACCAGGAGATGGCGGAATCCTTTACCGATGCTTTTTTCGAGTGTGCAAGATGTGCACTGGAAAGAGGAACCGCAACCCGGGAAGAGCTTAAAAAACTGGAATCTTTATTATATATCAATCTGGTTACAATATTTAAAAGGGAAGGCATGAACGATTTGGCAATGAAGATATATCGGGAGCATATTAAGCAGTCCGCCAAAATATAGTCCGCTTTTTAAAGGTCAGCCCGCCCCCTCTCCACTCGCAGAAAATCTGTTTTAGCAAAGGACGGCAGGCTGACCTTTATTTCTGATTGGTTTTTATGAATTTCT